>JAKDIE010000300.1 GCA_030450655.1 Ruaniaceae bacterium | reverse complement strand
GCGAGTGGATCTCTCTGCGGTTAGCGGCGAACGGGGCCGCGAGCGGCGAAGTGCTCGGCCATGGCCGCGGGCGTATCCGTGACGATGCCGTCCACCCCTGCGTCCACGAGCCGCTCGGCCACCGCCACATCGTCCACGGTCCACACATGGACCTCAAGATTGAGCCGGTGCGCGGTGGCGATGAAGCCCGGCGTCGTCACGGGAATCCCGCTATAGACCTCAGGAACCTGCACTGCGATCACGCCGCGGCTCACGGGATTGAGCGCCACCGTGGCGCCACGCGAGATCGCCGAGAGCGATTTCAGGAGCCCCACTCCGCTCATTCCCATGGAGCGATACGTGCCCGGCGCGTAGCGATTGGCGAGGGCGAGGCGGAACGAGGAGAACGAGGAGATGACCACTCGATCGCGATGCCGAGCGGCGATGTGCGCGAGGGGGCCTACCACCCGGAGATCCTTCGCGTCCACATTGAAACGCATCTCGGGAAACGCCGCGAGCGCCTCGTCGAGGCGCGCGAGGGGGTTGCCCGATTGGTCCTCGATCGTGGCAAGCTCCCGCCAGGTGATCGAGCGGAGGGATTCGGGGCGCTCACATAGCCGTTGCAGGGTTGAATCGTGATGGAGTACGACGACGCCGTCTGCGGTCACCCGGGCATCCGTTTCCATGATGGTGAGGCCGTGGGCGCGCATGTGTTCGAGCGAGGCCCAGGAGTTTTCGTGCGATTCTCCGCCTCCTCCACGATGGGCGAGAATCAGCGGCCCCTCGCCACGATACGGAGTATCCATCCGTTCGCGAGATCTCTTAGCAGGTGCCTGGAGAGACGGCACCGGAATCGCTGAGCCACCCGAGAGGACTGACCACGTTCGACCATTCTCCGGCGTGGACTTCAAAGTGCAGGTGCGGGCCGGTGGAGTAACCCATGGATCCTACGCCGCCAAGCAGTTGGCCGGCGGAGACCTCTTGGCCTTCGGAGACGTACACGCCGTTGTCATACATATGGCCGTACCAGAACCACACGTCCTGTCCGTTCACCACGGAGTGGACGATCACGAGGTTCCCGGACCGACCCTCGATGCCATCGCCGGCGTGGACCACCGTCCCATCGGTCACCGCATACATCGGAGTACCCGCAGCCGCGGCCATGTCCGTTCCAGCGTGGAAGCTGCCCCAGCGCGGTCCGAACTGCGAGGTATTGCGGTACGTGCCAGCGGCCATTGGGTAGTAGAGCGCCGATGTGCGCTGCACGTTTGCCTCACGGACGCCGGAGGCACCCTCGATAGCCGTGCAGGCGCTGACTGTGCGTGCTTGGTCCCGCGCGGAGAGATCCAGGGCGATCGCGGCGGCGCTCGGATTCGCGGCGAGAGCGGAAGAAGTGGGGACGGCACCTTCGATCTGGCTCGCGGCGGCTGCCGCGGCGAGAGACTGCGCGAGCGGCGCGCTCGTGGCGACCCCCACGCCGATTGCCTGGGCCGAGTGCTCCGGAGTCACAAAACCAGTGAGGGGCGCGGCGATCGTGGCGATACCGAGGGCAACCAAGACCGCGGCGCGCGGCGCGTGCGTGGGTGTGCGAGTGAGAGCTGGCCTGCTCGCTTCGCGCCGCAAGTCCTTGCGGGTCGCGATTGGGAGGGTCTCGGTCTGCGCGAAATCGCGCTGCATCGTGGTCCGTGTGCTCTGCACGGGAGGAGGTGTGACAGTGGCGGCGGACTCGCGCTGCTCGCGGAGCTGGCGTCGCGTGAGCTGATGCTCAGGTGCCACGGCCTCGCTCATCCAGTAAACCTCCAGGTAGAGTCGCTTCGCGATAATTGCGTAGCGCTAACATCACAAAACGATAACGGTCGACGGGGGGAGCGTCCACCGGTTCGGGCCGCTTGTGGGCATTGTCACTTTCTGCGTGGCCCGTTTAGGATTTCGGCCATTGCCGCTGAACGGTATCGCGCACCTCGCCAACGAGCTCTTCCAGAATGTCCTCGAGGAACACCACCCCCACCAGCGCCCCATCATCGTGAACGGATGCAAGATGAGCGCCCGTTCGTTGCATGGCCCGCAGCGACTCCTCAACCTCATCGGCCGGCAACACTCGCGCCATCTGGCGCACGCGCCAGGCCGGCACCGGTTCCGTGCGTGTGGCCTCATCGGCGTACAACACATCCTTGATATGCAGGTACCCAATGAGCGTGCCCTCATTCTCCACTGGGAAGCGCGAGAAGCCGGTGCGCGCCACCTCGCGTTCAAGCTGCTCGGGCGTCACTGTTACCGGGACCGTGCGCAGCTCGTCGCGCGGAACCATGACACCGCTCGCGGTCTCCTCCGAGAACTCATAGGCGCCGGCAAGCAGTCCCACATCGTCTTGGAGCACGCCTTCGGCTTGTGAGAGCTGAACGATCGATGCGACCTCGGCTGCGGTGAACGCCGAGGCAATCTCGTGGCGCGGCTCCACGCCCACCAGCGTCAGCAGGGTGTTTGCGAACCACGTAAGCAACCAGATCACGGGGGCGAGAACCCGCGAGATCCACACGAGCGGCGGCCCGAACCACAGCGCCGCCTTATCGGGAACGGCGATCGCCAGATTCTTCGGGATCATCTCACCGGCCACCACATGGAGGTACA
>JAKDIE010000299.1 GCA_030450655.1 Ruaniaceae bacterium | reverse complement strand
GGTGCGAACTCGCGCGATGTGGTGGCCCCGGCGGAGAACAGCGCGATGTCGATGCCGGAGAAGTCGGCCGTCGCCACGTCCTCGACCACGACGTCCGCGCCCTTCCAGGGAAGCGTGGTGCCCGCCGAGCGTGCCGAGGCGAAGTAGCGCACGGAATCCGCCGGGAAATCGCGCTCCTCGAGGATGCGGCGCATCACGGCGCCCACCTGGCCGGTTGCTCCTACGATTGCGATGTTCATCGTCCAGTCCCTCCGTACACAACTGCTTCGACGTCTTGCGAGTCCAGATCGAACGCAGAGTGGATGGCCCTCACGGCGTCGTCGAGCTTCTCCGGTAGCGTCACGACCGAGATACGAATCTCCGAGGTGGAGATCATTTCGATGTTGATGCCCGCCTCGGCGAGCGCGCCAAAGAGCGTGGCGGAGACTCCCGTGTTCGTGCGCATGCCGGCGCCCACGAGGGAGACGATCCCCACGTTCTCGATGTGCTGGATCTCGTCAATCCCGATCTCGTCCCGCTGCGCCTCGAGCGCGGCAACGAGGGCTGGGATGATTTCCTTCGGGGCGGTGAACGAGATGTCCGTGACGCCCACGCGGTCCGTGGGCGGATTCTGGACGATCATGTCGATGTTCGCTTCGGCGTTCGCGAGTGCCGAGAACACGCGCGCGGCCGAGCCCGGGATGTCCTTGACACCCACGAGCGTGACCTTGCCCTGCGAACGGTCGTGTGCGACTCCGGCGATGATTGGCTCTTCCAATGGGTCCTCCTCGGTGGGGTTTCGCACCCGCGTGCCTTCGAGCTCCGAGAAGCTCGAGCGCACGTGGAGTGTCACGTTATAGCGGCGCGCGAACTCGACCGCGCGCAGGTGAAGGATCTTCGCGCCGTGGGACGCGAGTTCCAGTGTCTCTTCGGTGCTCAGCAGCGGGACTCGCTGTGCTGCGGGCACCACGCGCGGGTCCGCCGTGAAGACGCCGTCAACATCGGTGTAGATCTCGCAGACATCCGCGTTGAGTGCTGCCGCGAGGGCCACCGCAGTGGTGTCCGATCCGCCGCGTCCGAGCGTGGTGACATCGTTCGCGCCGCTCACACCCTGGAATCCGGCGACGATCGCCACCTGGCCATCGGCGAGGGTGCGCAGGATTCGATCCGGGGCCACGCCCACGATCGAGGCGCCCCCGTACTTTGAATCCGTCATGACCCCGGCCTGCTGCCCCGTGTACGAGCGTGCCGCCACGCCTGCCTGGTCGATTGCCATGGCGAGGAGCGCCATCGAGATGCGCTCGCCCGCAGTGAGCAGGATGTCCATCTCGCGCGCGGGAGGATCGTCCGTCACTTTTGCGGCGAGGTCGAGGAGATCATCGGTGGTATCCCCCATTGCCGAGACCACGACCACCACCTGGTTGCCCTCGTTGTGCGTTCGGGCCACGCGGGCGGCCACGCGCTTCATGGCCGCGGCGTCAGAAACGGAAGATCCTCCGAATTTCTGGACAATCAATGCCACGGTCGTACTCCTCGATCATGCAAAAGGCGCGGGGCATCCGCGCCTGGGGTTTATCGTAGGCGCCTCGGCCGAATGACCAGAAGGCCGTCCCAAAAGTGAGACTGCCGCTCTGGACTGCCAACGCGCGAGCGAGGAAAGTGGCCGGCCTCCGGGTAGGGGAGCGTGGACAGTGTTGTGGACCAGCGCAGGCTTCCGCTCAGCGCAGGTTTCCGCTCAGCGCGCGTTGCGGATGATGATCCGCCAGCGCTCGGGGCCTTCTTCGAGGTAGCGGGTGTGGAAGGCATCGCCGTGACGCTGGGCCAACTGGCCCAGCAGCGGCACGGGGTTGTGCGTGGCGGAGATGACCATCGCTGCGCCCGGGCGCAGCGACTCGATCGCGCCGAAGATCGCCGCGTGACGGATCGCGTGCGGGATCGTCTGCACGTCAAGCTCAGGCAGCGCCTCGTCGTGCCCGCCGCAGCCGCACCCGCCGCTGCTCGGCTGATCCGTGGCTTCGTCCCGCGAACGCTGGATGTCAATGTGGCTCATCGCCGTCTCCTTCTGATCGATTATTTAGCTACACTGTATCCCGTGGAAAACACGGAGGCGAGCACGCCCACATCGCGGATCTCGGGCAGCGGCCGCGCGCACTCGACCACGCGCGAGCGCATCCTGCGCGAGGTCGAGAGCGGCACCTCCACCACCGCCGCGATCGTGGCGGCCACGGGCCTGCACGAGAACACGGTGCGCGGCCACCTCGAACGCCTCCACGCGGACGGCTTCATCTCCCGCACCCGCATCGCCCCCACGGGCCGCGGCCGCCCGGCGTGGCACTGGCACGCCATCCTTCCCGCCGAAGCCGCGTACGCCGAGCTCGCCAGCACGCTGGCTGAGGCGATGATTCACCCCGACGACGACCCAGTCACCTCCGCGCGCGCCGCCGGGGTGCGCTGGGGCGAGCGCATCGTCCGCGATGCCACCGCCGATGCGACAGTCCGCGCCACGCCCGCGCATCCCGCCGCATCAGCGAGCCTGGAGCCGGCGCACGACGCCGAGCCAGCTCCCGCAACCGCGGCGCCTGGGGTCCGCGCCACGCCCGCGCATCCCGCCGCATCAGCGAGCCTGGAGCCGGCGCACG
>JAKDIE010000038.1 GCA_030450655.1 Ruaniaceae bacterium | reverse complement strand
AACCCCTGCTCGCCCTCTTCCTCGTTGTGGGACTGGGCGCGCTCATCGGCGCGATCCGCGTGGGGCCGCTGCGGTTCGGGGCGGCCGGAGTCCTCTTCGTGGGACTTGCGGTGGGGGCATGGAACCCCGATGCCGGTGCGGGCATGGAGATCGTCCAGCAGATCGGGCTCGCGCTCTTCGTGTACACCGTGGGTATCGCCGCCGGGGCGACCTTCTTCCAGACCTTGCGGCGGCAGCTCCCACTCCTCGCCGCGAGCGCCGTGGTGTGCGTGATCGGGGGAGTGATCGCGCTCGGCGGCGGCGCCCTGCTCGGGCTGGACCGCGCACTGACCACGGGCCTCTACACGGGAGCCCTCACGGCCGCTCCCGCGCTTGATGCCGCGAGCCGCGTGACGGGCGATCCTCAGGCCGCCGTGGGCTACGCGTTCGGGTACCCGATCGGCGTGATCGTGGGGATCATCGTGGTGACCATGATCGTGACGCGTTCATGGCTAGGCCCGCGCGATACCCCCTCGCTCTCGGAGAGCGGCATCGACGCGCTCACCGTGCGGGTGCGCCAGACCATGGACAGCCGCACGCTGCCCGCGTGGGCGGAGCAACGCATCCGCATGTCCTACCTGCGTCGCGATGGCCGCACGCGGGTGGCCGTACCGGGGGAGGAGTTGCGCACCGGTGACCTCGTGCTGCTCGTGGGGGACCCGGATTCCTTGAACGAGGCGTTCAAGCAGGTGGGCGATCCCGTGCTCAACCATCTCGCGGACGATCGCTCCGAAGTGGCATTCGAGCGCGTGGTCATCTCGAACCCGGACGTGGCCGGGCGCACCGTCGCCGAGCTCAACATGCCCGCCCGCTTCGGCGCGGTAATCACCCGCGTGCGGCGCGGCGATCTCGAACTGCTGGCCCGCGACGATCTCGCGCTGCAGCTCGGTGACCACGCCGCCGTGGTGGTGCCGATCGAGGAACTCGACGCGATCCAGTCCTTCCTGGGCGATTCCGAGAGGCGCGTAGCCGAGGTGGACGCCATGGCGCTAGGCGTGGGCCTGGTGCTCGGCATGGGGCTCGGCGCGATCGCCTTCCCGATGCCCGGCGGTGAGAGCTTCCAGCTCGGTTCGGCGGCCGGGCCGCTGATCGTGGGCATGATTCTTGGGGCGCTGCGACGCTCGGGCCCCGTGGTGTGGACGTTGCCCGAATCGGCGAACCTCACGATCCGCCAGATTGGCCTGATGCTCTTCCTTGCCGCGCTCGGGCTGACGGCGGGTGAGGACCTGGCGAGCCTGCTGGTGAGCCCCGATGGGTGGCGCGCGGCACTGCTCAGCATCGTGATCGTGGCCGTGTGCTGCACACTCCTGGCGGTTGCGGGGAAGTTTCTTGGCCTCTCGGCGCCGCGGACGGCTGGGGGAGTTGCCGGGTTCTTGGGGCAGCCGGCCGTGCTTCAAGCGGCGGCGGCGCGCGTTGCTGACGAGCGCGTGGAATCCGCGTACGCGACCCTTTTCGCGTTCTCGATCGTGGTCAAGATCCTCGTGGTGCCTCTGATTTGGGCGCTGTAGCGCGCCCCACGAAGTGGTCCATGCCGCTGTTGATCCCAAAGAAGTTGATCACGGCGTCGAAGGCCTTGGGTGGGAGCATCCGCACGATCGGCATCACGCGCACGAATGGCGGCATGATGAGCTGCTCGCGCCCCGCCTCGATGGCGTTCAGGAACTTCTCGACCACCGGCTCGGGCTTCATGATCGGCAGTAGCAGCGGGAACTTGGTTTGCACGCCCTCGAACATGCCCGTGGCGATGTAGTACGGGCAGACGACGAGGGAGGTCACCCCGGTGTGCTCCTTCGCCATCTCGGCGCGCAACGACTCGGCGAAGCCGATGGCCGCCCACTTGCTGGCCGAGTAGTCGGTCTGCTTGGCCACTCCCACGAGCCCGGCGGCGCTCGCCACCGTGACCACGGTGCCGCGGCCGCGCTCGATCATCCCGCCGAGGAAGGCCCGCGTCACCCAGTACAGCGGCAGCACGTTCACCGCGAAGGTGCGCTCGATCTGCTCATCGGACGCGTCCATCAGGTTGCGACCCGTGACCACGCCGGCGTTGTTGACGAGCACGTCCACGCTGCCGGCGCCGAGCGCCGCTGCGGCGACGGCGTTCTTGTCCGAGACGTCCACGGCGTCGCTGAGCGCCCGCCCTCCCTGGGCGAGGATCTCATCGCGCACGGACGCGGCGGCGTCGGCATTGAGGTCCCAGATGATCACCCGGGCGCCGCGAGTCGCGGCCCCGAGTGCCATGAGCCGGCCCAAACCGCTGCCGCCTCCCGTGACCAGGAGGGTCTGACCCCTAAGAGCGTTTCGCATGATGGTCCCCTATCGCAGGATTCGTAGGACGTGGATGGCGGTATCGAGCAGGGTTGCCCACTGCCGGTGGCTCAGCTCGGGCGGCCCGGACATCGGCACGAGGCGCTGCGAGGCGATGGTTTGGGCCTCGGTGTACTTCAGGATGCCCTCGTCCCCGTGGCGGCGGCCCATTCCAGAGGCGCCCATGCCGCCCATCGGCGCGCCGTACGAACCCCACGCGGCGGCGTAGCCCTCGTTGACGTTCACAGTGCCCGTGTGGAGTTGACGGGCGATCGCCGGGCCGCGGCTACGGGACCACACGCTGGCGTTCAGCCCGTACTCGCTGGCGTTCGCCGCACGCACGGCCTCCTCGTCCGAATCCACGCGGTACAGGCTCACCACCGGGCCGAAGGTCTCCTCGGCGTACAGCGTCATGGCGGGATCGACGTCGGCCAGGACCGTGGGCTCGAACATGCACGGGCCGAGATCGGGGCGGGCGTTGCCGCCGGCCAGCAGGATCGCGCCCTTCGCGAGGGCGTCCTCCACGTGGGCCTCGACAGTGGCCAGCTGACGCTCGTTGATGAGCCTGCCCATGTCCGCCTCCCACTGCGTGCCGGCGCCGAGGCTCATCGCCTTCACTCGGTCCACGAACTCGGGAACGAACTCGTCCCACACGTCCGTGTGGATGTAGAAACGCTCCATGCTCACGCAGAGCTGCCCGGAGTTGGAGAAGGCCGCCTGGACGGCGCCCGCCGCAGCCCGCGGAACATCCGCGTCCGCGAGCACCAGGAGGGGGTTCTTGCCGCCGAGTTCCGCCGAGAAGCCGATGAGGCGCCGGGCGCACTGTTCGGCGAGGATCCGCCCCACGCGCGTGGAGCCCGTGAACATCACGAAGTCCGAGCACTCCACGATCACTTCGCCCAACTCCGCGCCGGGGCCGTGCACGATCTGCATCACGTCCTGCGGCACGCCCGCCTCTCGCAGGAGCGCGAGCGCGAACTCGGCGATCCGCGGGGTCTGCGAATCCGGCTTCAGAACCACGGCGTTGCCGGCCACGAGCGCGGGAAGCGAATCGCTCACGGGCACGGTGAGCGGGTAGTTCCACGGCGTAATAATGCCGACGACGCCCTTGGGCACGCGCCGCTCGATCGTGTGGGTGAGCACGGGGAAGGCCCCCGGATGGCGGCGTTCGCGTAGCAGCGCCGGGGCGGTGCGCGCCACGTGCTGGGCGTGCAGCACGGTGTCCGCGAACTCCTCCATCGCGCTCGCGCGGTTCTTGCCGGTCTCGGCCTGGATCAGGTCGAGTGCCTCGTTGCGGTGGGCGTGCAGCAGCCGTGAGAAGGAGGCGACCATCGCCGCGCGGCGCTCGACGGGCAGTGCCGCCCAGGCGAGCTGCGCCGTGGAGGCTCTCCGGAATGCCTCGCGGACGTCGTCGGCAGTGTGGACGGCATGAGCTTCATCAGTGAAAAACGGCATGCTCCATCTTCCCACCATGTGGGGTGCCGCCGCCCGTCGTGGCGCGCACCCATCGCGCGGCGATCGGGACGCAGGGCTACGGCGGCGGGGCGTGAAGAAAGGTGGTGCTGTCATATTCGTCAGACCATTGAGTCTGACTCATCGATCACGTATGTTGACTACATGGGACGAACCACCATTGCCATTCAGACCGAGACGCGCGCCCGACTCAAGGTCGCGGCGCAGCGGGAATCGCAGACTATCGAGGGATTCCTGAGTGGCCTGCTGGACGAGCACGAGCGCCGCCGATTCTGGGACTCGTTCGGGAGCGTCACCCCGGAGGGCTACGCCGAAGCGATGAGTGAGGACGGCGATGAGCTCGATGAGGGCTACGCGGTGGAGGACGGCGCCACGGATAGTGGCGCGGCATGAGCGTTCCGTCGAGGGGCGATGTGGTGTGGCTGTCGATGGACCCAACTCAGGGGCGCGAGCAGCGCGGACACCGGCCCCACCTTGTGCTGTCCGATGAACGGCTCGCCCGGACGATGGGGTTGGTGATCGGCGTTCCGATGACGAGCGTTGAACGACCCTGGGCCACTCGAATTGCGCTCGGCGAAGGCTCGTACGCGATTGGCGAGCAGCCGCGTACCTTCTCCCTCTCACGGGTCACGAAAATCAAGAAGGCGGGTTACGACGTCGCGCCCGTGGTCAACGTAATCCGCCGACTCCTCGAGGGATAGCCGCCTCTCACTCTCCGTAGAGGTTCTTGATCTCCTGGGCGTAGCGGGCTTCCGCTGCTCCGCGCTTGACCTTCAGTGACGGCGTGAGGAGCCCGTTCTGCTCGGTGAAGTCCTCGCCGAGCACCTCGAACTTGCGGATCGATTCGGCCCGCGAGACCGCCTCGTTCGCGCGGTGCACGGCCCGGTCGATCGCCGCCAGCACGCGCTCGTCGTCCTTCGCCTGCGCCACCGTCATCGCCGGGTACCCGTGGTTCTCCAGCCACCCGGGAAGCATCTCGGCGTCCAGCGTCACGAGCGCGCCAATGAACGGCTTGTCATTGCCGACGACGAGCACCTGGGACACGATCGGGTGTCCCCTCAGGCGGTCCTCGAGGAGTGCGGGCGCCACATTCTTCCCGGCGGCCGTGACGATGATGTCCTTGGCGCGGCCAGTGATCGTCACGTAGCCGTCCTCGTCGATGCCGCCGAGATCGCCTGTCTTGAACCAGCCGTCGTCGAACGCCTCAGCAGTGGCCTCATCGTTCTTCCAGTAGCCGTGAAAGACGTGATCGCCCTTCGTCTCGATCTCGCCGCTCTCGCTGATGCGCACGGATGCCTGCGGGAAGGGGACCCCCACCGTGCCGATCTTCGTGCGATCGGGCAGGTTGCAACTGAGTGGCGCCGTGGTCTCCGTGAGCCCGTAGCCCTCGAGGATGCGGATGCCTGTGCCGCGGTAGAAGTGGCCGAGGCGGTTTCCGAGCGGCGCGCCACCCGAGACCGCGTACTCGACCTTCCCGCCGAGCAGTTCCGTCAGCTTGCCGAGGACCAGCTTTGAGGCGACCGCGTGCTGCGCCTTGAGCACGGCACTGGGGCCGCCGGGCTGCTCGAGCGCCTTCGAGTACTCGATCGCCACCTTGGTGGACCAGCGGAAGATCTTCAGCTTCGCGCCGCTGCCAGCCTTCGCGTCCGCCGAGTTGAAGATTTTCTCGAACACGCGCGGCACCGCGAGGATGTACGTGGGCTTGAAGCTGCCCACATCGGCGATCAGGTTCTTCGTATCCGGCGAGTGGCCCGCCACGGTGGGCGTGGCGACCGCGAGAACCTGGATGAACCGGGCGAACACGTGCGCGAGCGGCAGGAACAGCAGCGTGCGGCTCGTGGGCTTGTTGCATACGTCGTGGAAGCCGATCCGGCCCGAGTGCGTGAGGAACACGAAGTTTGAGTGGTGCAGGATCACGCCCTTCGGGCGGCCCGTGGTGCCCGAGGTGTAGATGATGGTGGCGATATCGTCCCCGCCCACCTCGTTCGAGCGTGCCTCGACCGTGGCGGGATCCACGTCCTCGCCGCGTGCCGTGAGCGTTGCGATCGCGCCATCGTCAATCACCAGGACCTCGCGAAGCGACGGCACCTTGTCCACGAGCCCGCTCGCCACGAGCGCCTGGGCGTGGGTCTCCACGAACAGCATCGTGAGTTCGGCGTCCTGGCCGATGTACAGCGCCTGCTCGGCCGAGGACGTCTCGTAGATCGGCACGGGCACGGCGCCCGTCCACCACGCGGCGAAGTCGAGGAGCGTCCACTCGTACCGGGTGCGGCACATGATGCCCACGCGATCGCCCTTCTGCACGCCGGAGGCGATGAGGCCGGCGGCCACGCTGCGCACCTCCTCCACGAACTGCGCCACCGTGACCGGGATCCAACCCGAGCCCATGGACGATTTCCGCTCCCACTGCGGGCGTGAGGGATCGGACTCGTACTTCGCCTTCAAAATGTCCGTGATCGCCCACGTCCGGTCCCACTCGACGGGGGTGGGATTGGTCATTTCCTGCATGACTCTCCTTCGTGCCTAACTGGTGCGTGCTTAGTCCTGTGCTGCGAATACGTGCGCGAGCGTGATCGTCTCGTCGCCGCCCTCGACCACATCGAGGGTGCCGGTGACGCGGCTGGCCACCTTCAGATCCGCGAGGGCCGCCTCGAGATCGGCGGCGTCCGCGGCCGGGACCTGGAGCGTGAGCTCGGAGAGTTCGGTGCGCTGCGAGACCTTCGCGTCCGATTTCACCTTGCGGATCGCCTGGAGCGCGGCCGCAGTCACGGCCACGATGCGCTCGCTGGAGCCGGCCGAGATCCGGTGGAGTTCCTGAGAGGCAGGCCACTGCGCCGCGTGCACGGAGCCCGCGCGCCACCAGGACCACACCTCCTCGGTGGAGAACGGCAGGAACGGCGCGAAGAGGCGCAGCAGCGTGTCCACGGCGATCACGAGCGTGGTGCGGGCCGAGGCGCTCGCGGCCTCATCGAAGGCGCCATCGCGGTTGTACGCGCGGTCCTTCACGAGCTCGAGGTAGTCGTCGCAGAACGCCCAGAAGAACGTCTCGGTGGTCTCCAATGCCCGCGTGTAATCGTAGGAATCGAAGGCCGACGTCGATCGGTCCACCACGCGGGCCAGCTCGGCCAGGAGCGCCCGATCGATGGGCAGGGCCACCCGGGAGGAATCCACCTCGATCGCGCCCTCGGCCATGGTGAGGGCGAACTTCGAGGCGTTCAGCAGCTTGATGGCGAGGCGGCGGCCGATCTTCATCTGCGCCTCATCGAAGGCCGTGTCCGCGCCAAGGCGGGCCGATGTTGCCCAGTAGCGCACGCCGTCGGACCCGTGAGCCTGGAGCAGGCCGAGCGGCGTCACCACGTTGCCCTTGGACTTGGACATCTTCTTGCGGTCTGGATCGAGGATCCAGCCCGAGATCGCCGCGTCAGACCAGGGCAGCGCGTTGAACTCGTGATGGGCGCGCACCACGGAGGAGAAGAGCCAGGTGCGGATGATGTCGTGACCCTGCGGGCGCAGATCCATCGGGTAGACGCGCTCGAAGAGGTCCTGGTCCACCAGCCAACCGGCCGTGATCTGGGGCGAGAGGGAGGAGGTGGCCCACGTGTCCATGATGTCCAGCTCGCCCACGAACCCGCCGGGCGTGCCGCGCTGAGCCTCGGTGAAGCCCTCGGGCGCCTGGGAGCTCGGGTCCACGGGGAGGGCATCCTCGCTGGGGGCGATCACGGAGTCGTAATCGATCTCGCCGTGCTCGTCGAGGCCGTACCAGAGGGGGATCGGCACGCCGAAGAAGCGCTGGCGGGAGACCAGCCAATCCGTGTTGAGCCCGTTCACCCAGTTCTCGTAGCGCACCCGCATGAAATCGGGGTGGAAAGCGAGCTCGCCGCCGCGCGCCAGGAGGGTTTCGCGCAGATCCGCGCCGCCGTACGTGGTAGCCTCGCGGCCGCCGTTGCGGATGTACCACTGGCGGGACGTGATGATCTCCAGGGGCTTATCGCCCTTCTCGAAGAAGTTGGTCTTGCGCTGGGTGGCCTTGGGCTCGCCGTCCATGTCCCCGGATTCGCGCAGCCCCTCGACCACGGAGGCGCGGGCCGAGAACGTGGTCTTGCCGGCCATCGCCTCGTAGTGGGCGCGGCCAGCCTCGTCCGTGATCCAGTTGGGGGTCTCGCGCAGGATGCGGCCGTCGCGGCCGAGGATCGAGCGCGTGGGAAGCCGCAGCTCGCGCCACCACTGCACGTCCGTGAGGTCACCGAACGTACAGCACATCGCGATGCCGGCGCCCTTATCCATCTCGGCGGCCGGGTGTGCGAGCACGGGCAGCTCCACGTTGAACAGTGGGGACCGGACCGTGGTGCCGAAGAGGCTCTGGTAGCGCTCGTCGTCGGGGTGTGCAATCAGCGCCACGCAGGCGGCCAGTAGCTCGGGGCGGGTGGTCTCGATGTAGATCGGGCCGGTCTCGCCGTGGAATGCCACGCGGTGGTAGTGGCCGGGGTAATCGCGCGCCTCGAGCTCGGCCTGGGCAACGGCGGTCTGGAAGGTGACGTCCCAGAGCCCGGGGGCGGCTGCGGCGTACGCCTCGCCGCGCGCGAGGTTGCGCAGGAACGCGGCCTGGGCCACCTTCTGGGAGTGCGGATCGATGGTCTGGTACGTGTGGTTCCAGTCCACCGAGAGGCCGAGGAATCGCCAGGTGGACTCGAACTGCTTCTCGTCCTCCGTGGTGAGGCGCACGCACAACTCCACGAAGTTGCGGCGCGAGATCGGCACCTGGTCCGCGGCCCTGACGGACTTGCCATCGCCGCCGTCGTGCGGGGGCTCGAACGCCTCGATGTAGGGGAGGGTGGGGTCGCAGCGCACTCCGTAGTAGTTCTGGACGCGGCGCTCGGTGGGCAGGCCGTTGTCGTCCCAGCCCATCGGGTAGAACACCTTCTTGCCGCGCATCCGCTGGTAGCGCGCCACGGCGTCGGTCTGGGTGTAG
>JAKDIE010000037.1 GCA_030450655.1 Ruaniaceae bacterium | reverse complement strand
CGTCTGCTGCGTGTTATGTGTATTAGTGAGTGCGCTGGACGGGATGATGGCGAGTGCCTGTTTCGCGCTTAGGTTGGTGGGTGCGTAGAGCAGGAGATCGATGCTCTCGTTCGGGTCCGGCTGGAGCGTAACGGCGGTCCCGGCCAGGTGGAGCGCTCCGGCAAGGCGGCGAGCCGCAGCTCGCGCGAACTGGAGCGTCTCGAGTTCCACCCCCTGCGGGGTGGCGTACGGATAGGCGTCCGTGATTTCGTCCACGCCGCGCAACGCATCCGGAACCTCGCCGAGCCGATCTTGCGGGCACAGGACTACCACGGCCTGAACCACCCAGCCAGGTGCGCCGAGCTGCGCGGCCACCTCGGGCGGCACCTCCCATGGCCCGGTCAGTTGCACCTCGTACTCGAGCGCAATCGTGTCCGTATCCACCCATCCTGCGTGCGGATAGTGGGAGCGCGCGAGGGCCTCGACGTCGTCGGGCGTGACCTCGGCATCGAGGAGGATGAGGTGGTGCAGGTGCGCATCGCGCGCCGAGAGCTGTGCACGCACGGCGTCTCCTTTCACTCCACAGGCTGGACGGCGGTATAGTGGTGATCCCATGCGGATGTAGTTCAATGGTAGAACTTCAGCTTCCCAAGCTGATAGCGCGGGTTCGATTCCCGTCATCCGCTCCACGAGTGAGAGCCTCCCGCCACAGGTGGGGGGCTCTCACTCGTAATGTGACAGCGAATCGAGTGGGGGCACCACCCGCCGCGCAGCGGTGGGGGATCCCGTCATCCGCTCCACGAGTGAGAGCCTCCCGCCACAGGTGGGGGGCTCTCACTCGTAATGTGACAGCGAATCGAGTGGGGTATCTCATATCAGTCCCCGTTCGAAGGCCACGCGAACGGCGGCCGCCCGGTCCGAGACACCGAGCTTCTCGTACACGTGCGCGAGGTGCGTCTTCACGGTTGCTTCGGACACCATGAGGGCCTCGGCGGCCTTCTTATTGGTGCCGCCGCTCGCGATGACCCGGAGCACTTCGGTCTCCCGGGATGTCAGCGAGGTGTCATTCCGGCGCCCAGACAGCGCGGCGAGTGCCTGGCGGGCAAGGACTGGACGGCCGGAGGCAAGGTCCTGAACCGCGCGTATCAGGTCAGCCCGGGGCGCGTCCTTCAAGAGGTACCCATGCGCTCCAGCACCGAGAGCCGCAAGGATGTCGTGATCCGTGTCGTATGTGGTCAATACAAGGATGCGGGCCTGCGTGTCGCGCTCGACAAGTGTCCGAATGGCGTCCACCCCATCACCGCCCGGCATCCGCAGGTCCATCAGGACGACGTCGGGGCGGGCTTGCTCAATAACGACGACACCCTCCGGGCCGGAGGCCGCCTCGCCAACAATCTCGAGACCAGGTTCACTGGAGAAGATCCCGACGAGCCCGTCGCGAACGATTGGATGGTCGTCGACAACCACGATCCGGATCGGTGAGCTCATCGCGGTACGGCGGCACTGATAGTGCAGCCCCCTCCTACCGAGGTCTCGATCTCCAGCACGCCGCCGCTGTCCGCGATTCGCTGCCGGATCCCAGGTAACCCGTGGCCGGAGTGAGTGAAGGCTGGGTTGAACCCGCATCCGTCATCGCGGATGTCAAGCCGCACCTCTTCGACAGAGTAGTCGAGCGTGACCATCACCCGAGAGGCGTCAGCGTGATGTGCGACGTTCGAAAGCGCCTCCTGGCATATCCGTAGCAGGTGAGCGTCATACGGGGCTGGGGTTGGCTCCCCGTAGAGTGCGAACTTCACATCGATACCGCTGGACTCGGTGATCTGATGAACGAGTCGGGTGAGGGCAGTGGATAAGTCATCATCATCGAGGCGAGGAGAGGCGAGAGCATGCACGGCCCGGCGCGCCTCGCCCAGTGCGTCCCGCGCTGTCGTCGTGACGAGTCTGAGCCGGGTGGTGTGATCGAGCGCGGTGATGTCGGATGCGGCTTCGAGTTGGGTGATGATGCCTACGAGGCTTTGGGCGACCGTGTCATGAATCTCGCGAGACAATCGCGCCCGCTCCTCCTGCATGCCCACATCGCGCGCCTGGGCAAGGAGTTGATCTTGCAGGCGTCCGTTGCGCTCCTCTGAGGCACGTTGCTCGGCGATCGCGCGCTCGAGTTCCCGCATTGTCCGCTCGCGTTGGTGCTCGAAGGTCATGATCAGCAGTGCGATGCCGACGTTGACCGCAAAGACGAGTGCGTACAGTCGCCAGGACCATAGGGGCGAGCGCATTCCGCCGATCTGCGCGAAGGCGCAGGTTGCGGCCGTGAAGATCATTGCGGCCAACCGCTGACCCCCGCGCGCGACCAAGGGCGCCTCGAGGTAGCCCAGGAACGCGTATAGGCCGTACACCGGTGAGATCATAACCAGGAGGGCCCCAGAAATGAGTGCAGGCCAGAAGCCAACGCGGCGGACGCGGATGTCAGAATTCCGGGTGCTCAACCAAATGCGCCAGGCCCCCGCTGCGAGCGTGAGTGCCACCAGTGCGGGAACCCAGCGTGCATCGAGTACCGGCGCCTCGATCGCTACGAGAATGAGCGAAGCCGCGAGGCTCACACTCAGCATCGACAGCGCGATCGGGTCAAGTGCCGATCCGGCAGAGCGAGTACGGGTCACAGTCTCTATCCTGCCTCTTCGTCACTCCCAGCGGAACGAACGGGATGCAATCGCGAAGCCCAGAATCGTCCAGAGCGCCAGCGCGAACAGCGGCTGGGCTCCGATCGCATCCCCCGCAGCGGCGGCACCGAGGACCGAGGCGGCGGCGCCACCCGGCGTCCAATCGGAGATCGCCTCCAACCAACTGGGGAACATGGCACGAGGGAACCACATCCCCGCGAAGAACCACATGACGGCAGCCAGGGCGGCACCCACGCCGCTTGCGACTCGCGGGTTCGGGATGACGCCGGAAAGCATCGCACCAACCGCGAGGAACGAGGCTGCGACGAGGACCAGCAGAAGTGCCTGCAATGCAAGCGGACCCACAACTCCAATGCCGAACAGCAGCGGGAAGGCGAGCAGGACGAATCCCACCACCACACTGATTGCGAGGACGAGGCCGAGAATCGCCGCAAGCAGGTCGCGGGGGTGCGCGGGAGTCGTCCGCAAGCGACGCAGGAAGCCGAGCTCACGGTACTGGCCGATGAGCATCGGCATCATCTGCAGCGCCAGCATCGTGGCGGCGAAGACCACGAGCGTCGGCTGGTAGGCCTCCAAGACGCTCAGCCCGCCGAAGCCAGCCAGGGGCTCCCGTGCATCGGGGATCATGCACATGACGACCATCGCAACGACCGGGATGATGACGGTCCAAATCACGACGGCAGGATTGCGTAGCAGGAGTCGGAACTCGTTGCGGAACAGGGCGAGGGCGGCGTTCATGATCGGTTCTCCTGAGTTGCGTGGAGGTAGGCGTCGTCGAGAGTTGGCCCCGTGATCCGTAACTGTTCGGCGGTGATGCCGCGCGTGATCAGTTCGGCGAGTACTGCCTGTGGTGTAGCAGAGTCTCCGAGGACTGTGACCCGGTGATTTTCGATGGTCGCGCTCGTGACGCCGGGTAGGGTCAGCAGATCGGCGGGATCGAGTGGCGCCGAGGGTACGAACGTGACGGATTGGCTTCCGCCGCCGGTGGCGAGTTCCTCTGTCCGCCCGCTCGCCACAACGCGGCCGTCGTCAATGATGTACACGCGGTCACAGAGGTGGGCCGCCTCCTCCATCGAATGGGTGACCAACAGAATGGTCATACCTTCTCCGGCTAGGCCTTCGAGGAATGTCCAAATGTTCCGGCGGGCGGCCGGGTCCAGGCCGGTCGTCAGCTCGTCAAGGATCGCAACCTTGGGCCTGCCAACCAGTGCCAGCGCGATCGACAGCCGTTGCTGCTGACCGCCCGACAGGTTCTCGAAGCGTTGATTTGCCTGGCGCGAAAGCCCAAAGCGTTTAAGCAACTCTGACGAGCGACGCGGATTGGGGTAGAAAGCAGCGAAGAGGTCTAGCGCCTCGGCCGGAGTGATCTTGGCAGGAAGGCGGCACTGCTGCAGTTGCATACCGAGGATGTGACGAACCCCAGAGTCCTTTGCGGTGGGATCAATGCCCGCAATCCGCACTCTCCCCCCATCCGGCACACGGAGCCCGCCGATACACTCGACAGCGGTGGTCTTGCCAGCCCCATTTGGGCCGAGGACACCCACGATCTCACCCTCCTCGACCGTCAGGTCGATTCCATGGAGGACTTCGCGTGTTCCATATGACTTCCGAAGTCCATGGGCAGTAATCAATTCCATGGCCCCAGCTTCCCCACCAAATCGGGGTATCACATCGCCCGATCGGTTCGACCTCGCCTCATCCGATCGGATGACGGCCCGCGTAGCGGTGGGGGATGCCGTCATCCGCTCCATGAGTGAGGGACTCCCGCCGCACTGCGCTAGCCTTGGCGCCATGGGTCTGGTCGTGGGCGCGCTCATCGTGAGGGGGGATCACCTCTTCGCAGCTCAGCGCGCCTACCCACCCGAGTTCGCGGGCCAGTGGGAGTTGCCGGGTGGCAAGGTCGAGCCTGGCGAGGATCCGTACGATGCCCTCCGGCGCGAGATCCGAGAAGAACTCGGAATCGACATCGTCATTCAGCAGGAACTCCTGCCCGACGACGGCGATACCTGGCCTATCCTGCGCGGTCACCGGATGCGGGTGTGGGTGTGCGTTCCTCGCGGCGAACCGTGCCTCGGCGCCGATCACCTCGAGATTCGGTGGCTCGAGCCTGACGCCTTGTGGAGCGTCCGATGGCTCGAGCCGGATGTACCGATCATCGAGGCCTGGTTGCGGAATCCTCGCTAGTTCAGCCAGCGCTCTGCGCTCGAAGGGTCGCACCACACCACGCCCGGATTCGTGCCGGGAGAGCCGCAGGTCGCACCCATCTCCTCGTAGACGCTGCCCTCCTGGGACAAGAAGTACAGATCGTCACACGCGACCATGTCTCCCGCATCGCAGTGATCGTAGAGGTTGTCCATCCGGGCGCTATCGCCGTAGGCCATCCCTTCTTCGCACGCCGTCATCATGCACCCATTGGGGTCATCGATAGAGAGCGGGGCTCGGTCCGTGACGTCCGGGTATGAGTCGCCGTCCGGCTCCTGCGCGTCGCCCTCCTCCGGTTCTATGACCACAGGCTCAGTCCACGAGTTGGCGGGCGCAGTCATGTCGACATCGTTGCAATCATCCCAGCCGCCGGAGCGGCCGCCGCAGGTCCTGCCGAAGTCCTCGTCAGTGCTGCCGGCAGGCGACCCGTAGAACAGATCGTTGCAGGACTGGGCGTCACCGTCGAAGCACCCACTGTAGAGGTCTCCAGAGTCCGGACCACTGAGTAGATTGATGATGAGCACAACGGCGCCCACGATTGCGAGTGCGACCACTGCGAGGAGAATCCAGAGCCATGTGAGAGACCGCTTCTTCGGGGGGACCGCGCCACCGGGAGCACCGTACGGATCTCCGTACGGGTTCGGGGAGTTCCACGGCTGGCCCGGCTGAGGCTGGCCCGGCTGCTGGTAGGGATTCTGCGGCTGCTGGCCCCACGGCTGGCCCGGCTGCTGGTACGGGCTCTGCGGCTGCTGACCCCATGGCTGACCCGATTGAGGCTGACCGGATTGTTGTTGCGAGTACGGGTTCTGCGGTTGCTGACCCCACGGCTGACCCGGCTGCTGGTACGGGCTCTGCGGCTGCTGGCCCCACGGTTGCTCAGGTTGCCTCACCGCGTACGGGTCCTGCGGCTGGGACGGTTGCGGTGGGGGCTGCTGGCCCGGTGGCTGTTGAGCGTATGGATTCGGGGCGTCCCACTGACCCTGTTGCGGCTGACCGGGTTGCTGATACGGACTCTGCGGCTGCTGTTCAGATTCCGGCGGAACCGGCTCAGATTCCGGGCGATTTTCCGACATGTGTGAGGCCTCCTCGTGTTCTCACACTCAAGATAGGCCATCCCATCTGCAACGTGAAAGCGACTCCCCCGATGGAACGGGAGCGCTTAGTGGAACAATAGGAGGATGCCGAAGATCATCGGTGCCACACTTGCAGAGCACCGCACCGCCACGCGCAAGCTGCTGTGCGATGCCCTCGCGCGGTTGATGCAGGAGCGCGGCTTCGATTCGCTGACTCTCGCGGACATCGCCGCCGAGGCCGGCATCGGGCGCACGGCTGTCTACAACCACTTTCCCGATAAGGAGTCCGTCCTTGTCGCATTCATCAACGATGAGACCGCAGGGTTCCTAGATTCTCTCGTGGCCGAGTTGCGTGGCGTGGATGATCCGATCGATAGGTTGCGTCTCTATATTCACCGTCAACTCCAACTCAGCGAGTTCTTCCACTTCGCTCCCGGCCCGTCATTGCGCCAGATTGTCTCGCCGAACACGTGGGAAGACCTGCGGAATCACGGAATGGCGATGGACTCCTTCCTCCGCGAGATCCTCCTCAGCGCGATGGATACAGGTGCCATCGCTCAACAGGACACCAACGTTGCCGCTCGGATCATCCATTCCGTTCTCACTGGCAGGCCCGCACCCTCCCTCGAGCCCGGCCGCTCGGAGTTCATCCGAGCCACCGAGGAGTTCGTGTTGCGCGGGCTCGGTGCCACACCCGCAAACTAAGCCGCCGCGCGCAGAGGCTGCCGCGGGTTCACTCTGCCTGAATGCCGGCGGCTTGGCGCGTGGGCGGTAGGCGGGCGCGCGCAGGCCGAAAGCGCCCACCCTCGAGCGGCCACTTACACCCACCCGGGTATTGACGCGCGGATCCCCACGCACTAACGTACAACCAAATGGTTACACAATCTCAACTCAGTGACACCGAGGTTGACCGGATCTTCCGGGCCCTCGCCGATTCCACGCGCCGCGACATTCTGCGGCGCACGCTCGGTGACGGCGCCTCGGTCTCCCAACTCGCACAGTCGTACGAGATGTCATTCGCCGCCGTGCAGAAGCACGTTGCGGTGCTCCAGGAGGCGGGTCTTGTGACCAAGCATCCCAACGGTCGCGAACGCATCGTACGCGGCAACCCCGAGGCGATCCGCCGCGCTCAAGCGCTGCTCGATCGCTACGAACGGATCTGGACGGAGCGAGTCGATCGACTCGACGCACTCTTGGCCGAAAGCTAACCGAAAGGTGGGACCATGCCCATTACCGCAGTATCTAAAGACCTCGACGCCCTCACGATGACAGTCGTGGCCGATTTCCCCGCCACGCGCCAGCGCCTCTGGGAGGCGTACACCGATCCCCGCCAGATCGAGAAGTTCTGGGGGCCCGTGGAGTGGCCCGCCACGTTCATCCGCCATGACGTCTATCCCGGCGGGCGATCGCATTACTACATGACGGGCCCTGACGGCGCTCGCTCGGCCGGCTTTTGGGAGTTCCTCTCGGTCACTCCCGGCGAGGCCTTCGAAGTGCTGGACGGCTTCGCCGCCATCGACGGCACGCCGAATCTGGACATGCCCACCATGCGAATGACCTTCGCATTCGACGAGACGGCGGCAGGCTCCCGCATGACCTGCACCACCTACTTCGCCTCCGTCAATGAGCTCGAGCAACTCCTCGCCCAGGGCATGGAGGAGGGCTTGACCTCGGCGATGAGCCAAATCGACACCGTCCTCGCGGACCTCGCATCGTTCGCCGCAGGCAGCGGAACCCACCTCCAGCTCCTGAACGACACGCAGGTGCGGGTCTCCCGCATCATCCGCGGCACCGTGGAGCAGGTGTGGCGCGCTCATACCGACGCCGATCTCATCCGACGCTGGCAACTCGGCCCCGACGGATGGTCCATGCCCATCTGCGAGGTGGCCGCCGCCGTCGGCAGTACGTATCACTACGGATGGACGAACGACGACGATCCCAGCCAGGCCTTCGGTTTCACCGGGCAGCTACTGGAGGAGGATCCCCCGCATCGGTCCGTGACCACCGAGGCGATGGTGGGGATGGACGGGCCGAGCACCCTCAACGAACTCACACTGACGCCAGCAGTGGAAGGAACGCTGATGAGCCTCGTGATCACATACCCCGACGCCGGCACTCGCGACACGATCCTGGCCACCGGAATGGTGGACGGGATGGAGGCGAGCTACCGGCGTCTGGAGAGTGTGCTTGGCTGACTACCCCTTGACCGCGCCTGCGGCGAGGCCGGACTGGAAGTAGCGCTGGAGGAAGAGGAACAGCACGATCAGCGGGATCACTCCGAGGAGTGCACCGAGCATTACGGCGCCCTTATCCGGGCTGAAGTAGCTCATCATGCCGTACAGGCCGAGGGTGACTGGCTTGAGTTCCTGGGACGAAATCATCATCAACGGCAGCAGGAAGTTGTTCCAGGTCGCCACGAAGATGAACAGGAAGATCGTTACGAGCGCCGGAGCCAGCAAGCGCAGGACCATCGTGAAGAAGATCCGCGCCTCCCCTGCACCATCGATTCGTGCGGCCTCGATCAGTTCGTTGGGGACCGACGAATCCGCGTACACGTTCCCGAGGAACACGCCGAACGGGCTCACCAGGGAGGGGATCAGGATCGCCCAGATTGTGTTGACGAGACCGAGGGAGTGGAACACGAGGTACAGCGGCACGGTGAGGATCGCGACGGGCATGAGCAGCCCGGTCATGATCGTCCCGAGCAGGGCCTTGCGCCCTGGGAAGCGGAACTTCGCCATCGCGTACCCGCAGGCCACAGAGATCAGGGTGCCGAAGGTCGCCGCCACGGTGGAGTAAAACACCGAGTTCGCAACCCAGCGTGGGAAGAGTCCCTGGGTCCAGTTCATCAGCGACGACCAGTTGGTGTCCCAGTTCATATCGGCGA
>JAKDIE010000298.1 GCA_030450655.1 Ruaniaceae bacterium | reverse complement strand
GACGACGGCGGTCACAGGGATTCCTATCTGGCTCCCGCGAGTGGAGCAGCAGTTGGCGGGGGTGGGGTCGGTTTCGCCCAAGCCCCAGACGCCACCGGCGGTGGCAACACCTCTATTACGTCACCCGGGAATGCGAGGACCCTGGCGCGACCGTGAACGGTGCCTGGGGATGCGCGGTCAGTTGCCTGTGGAGTGGCTGGGAGAAAGCTGGGAGGAATTGCGTGGTGCGGGGCCGAGCGGCGCGGCGCGGACGTTACACTTCGTCCCAGGATCCCCGCTCCGTGGCACCATCGAGAGTCTCGGGCCGCTCGTGGATGGCCAGCGCGATCGCGTGGTCCTGGCACGCGCGCGCCAGCGGGTACGGCGCCGGCCCCTCGTCCCGGGCCCACGCGGCGGTGGCGCGCACCAGAGTCGCCATGGCGATCTCCTCGTCCATGAACCGCTTCCCGAGGAACGGGTTGGTCCACAGCACCTCGCCGTTGAGCGAGATGTGCTCGGTGTCGTAGCCGTCGAGGTTGAGATCGTAGCCGAGCTGGTACCGCTGGAACTCGGACCGCACGATCTGGCCGGGTCCTGCCAGGCGGAGAACGTCGTCGTCCATGATCTCGCCGTGGGTGCCGCGGATCAGGATGCGCCGGTGGCGGAGCTGGTTGTGCCACTGGTTGTCCGTGAAATCGTAGAGGCCGTGCCCGTGGCCGAAATCGATGGTCGCGATGGTGGTCCAGCGGGTGCGCACCTCGAGATCGCCGGACCACCCGTCGCGGCTCTGCGCATCCACGATCGGGGTCCTGAAGCGTTGGGGGAGCACTCGAACGGGGGCGTTGCCCGTGTGCCCGAGGAACCCGCGCATCAGCGAAACGGCGTGGTAATCGTGCGTGGAGGAGACCTCCACAGACGTGACGCGACCGATCAGCCCGCGCTGGACGGCGGTGAGCCGGGCCGCGTGCCCCGGCAGCAGCAGGTACTGCTCAGCCACTTGGACGCGATTGAGATGCCCGACGGCGGCCCAAAGCCGATGGAGATCGGCAAGCCTTTCCCCGGGCGGGGTTTCGGCGAGGACGTGGCTGCCTGCGTTGACCACCGCCTCGATCACGTCCGGACTGGCCGCGCTGGGGACCGAGACGATGGTGACGTCCGGGCGCGTGGCGGCCACCAGGGCCGCGGGGGTCTCGTGGGCGGTGGTGCCCCAGCGGGTTGCGCCGCTCTCGGCTGATTCGCGGGTGCGCGCCGTGACGCCAACGAGCTCGAACTCCTCGGGAAGGGCGTTGATGATGCGGGCGAAGAGGTTGGCGCGCCACCCCGTGCCCACGATTCCCACGCGCGTGGTGGGGGTGCTTGCCGTGCCGTGGATCGTCGTCGACCCGCTGGGTACAGTCATCTCGGCTCCCTCGCCGTCGGTTCTACTGACGGGACCAGGCTACCGGCCCCCGCTAGGAGGCATCCGCCTCGGCGGCGGCATCGAGTACGTGATCGTCCTTGGGCGGGTAGCGGCGCGAGATCGCGGCGAAGATGGCGCCGGAGATGTTGTGCCACGTGGAGAAGATCGCGGCGGGCAGCGCCGCCTCCGGGCTGAAGTACTGCTGGGCGAGGCCCGCAGCGAGGCCCGAGTTCTGCATGCCCACCTCGATGGCGATGGTGCGGGACTGCTTGTCGGAACGCTTGGTGACACGACCCACCAGGTACCCAAGGGTGTAGCCGAAGAGGTTGTGCAGGATCACCGCCACGAACACGAGCGCACCTGCAGTCATGAGCGCGCTGTGGGAGCCCGGGATCACCGCGATCACCACGGAGGTGATGGCGAGCACCGAGATCCACGGCAGGATCGGCAGAATCTTCTCCACCACCTTGGGTAGCAGGAGCCGGATCACGAGGCCGCCAATCACGGGGATCAGCACGATCTTCACGATGGACCACGCCATCGAACCCGCATTCACGGGCATGTACGAGCCGGCGAGCCACAGGGTGAGAAGCGGGGTCAGGATGGGTGCGAGCAACGTGGAGATCGAGGTCATGGTGACGGAGAGGGCGGTGTCACCCTTCGCGAGATAGGTCACCACGTTCGACGACGTGCCGCCGGGGGCGCAGCCCACGAGGATCACGCCGGCCGCGAGCGCGGGCGGGAGCTGCAGGGCCACGGCGATTCCGAGGCCCGCCAGGGGCATAATCACGAACTGGGCCACCACGCCGATCAGGATCGGGAGGGGCCGCTTGAACACGTAGGTGAAGTCGCCGAGCGTGAGCGTGAGCCCCATGCCGAACATGATGACCTGCAGCAGCGGAGTGACGTACTGAGCCCAGCCCGCGAACGGCGCCGGGTTGCTCACGGCGATCACGGCGCCCGCGATCACCAGGAGCGGGAACACCGTCACGGCGATCTTGGCGCTGCGTTCCTGCGCGGCGGTCTCCTGGCTTGGGCCGGAGTTTTGAGGGGATCCAGGCGTGTTCATCCCCCCAGACTGCCCGATGTCGTCCGGATAATGGTACGTCCGTCCACGATGCGATCGGGTCGCCGAGGCCGCGGTGCGCCTGGCGTGTGTGCGGGGTGGTGTGCAGCGGGTGGTGTCCAGCGCGGTGCCGCGCAGCGAGGTGCCCTGCAGCGGCGCCCCCTCCCCTGAGGGTGGTCAGATCTGCATGAGAAACGCCGTAGGGCCCCTCGGA
>JAKDIE010000297.1 GCA_030450655.1 Ruaniaceae bacterium | reverse complement strand
TGCTGCTCGCCGCTGAGGTGGAGAAGTACGTGCAGCCGGCACCCCCGGCCGGCACCAATCCGGAACGATTCATTGCGGCCGTCCTGGTGGAACGCCGCGATCGCGAGTATCAAACTGCGCTACGGCGGCGCTCGCAGGATTCGGCAGAGCTCGCCGCGCTCAGCCATGCACTCCCGTGGGCCGAGGGCAGCTAGCGATTCAGTCGCGCAGCGAGCGAGCCTCGAACTCCAGCAGGATCGGCACGCCGTCGCGCACCGGATAGGCCAGCGGCCGCTCGGGGTCCAGCGAATGCAGCTCCGGCGCCCCATCGGGACCTTTGCCGTCGATCAGTGTTGCTTTCGTCACCGGGCAGCGCAGGAGCGCCCGCGCACTCTCACGCATCGAGTCCGCCCTTCACGATCTCGAACGTGGGGCGTCCAGTCGGGGCAACCTCGTGGGTCACCGGTGCGGGCTCGGCGCGTAGCCCGGTGACGCGCTGCGGCACGAACCGAGATGCTTCCCGTACGGCTTCGGCGAGCGCCAACAGGTCATCAGGGGAGGGTGGGGCCGGCTCAAACTCGGTGGCCAAACGCACCACCTGCCACCCGCGCGGCACGGTGAGCCTCTCGGCATGCACCTCGCACAGATCGTACGCGTGGGGCTCCGCCTGTAAGGACAGTGGGCCGAGCACGGCGGTCGAATCGTCGTAATCGTAGGTGAGGGTCGCCACTGCGGGCCTCACGCAGGCCGAGCGCGAGCACTGCCGCCTCATCTTCATGCCGTCATTCCTCGATCCGGTAGTACGGGTCAACGTCCTCGGGGTGCATTCCGAGCGCCTCTGCCACCTGCTCCGTGACCACCAGCCGCACGAAGTCCGCCACATCCTCGGGCCCGAAAGCCCTCACCAGCACGGGGCGGCGGTAGATCACGATGCGCGCTGGCATGCGTAGCGCCCTATCCTCTGGAAAGTACCTCCCAACGGCGACAGTCTCCCGCTCCCACGCCGCAGGATCCGAGGGCGGCACCTCCTCCACGCCAAACTCCACCGCCTTCAGTGACGGGTGGAGCCGCAGGAGGTGCGCGGCAACATCGGCTACCAGCCGATCGAACTTCTCCGAACGCGTGAGCGCGCCGGGCAGGATCGGTGGGAAGATCGGCCCGCGAGGCCCACGCCCGTGCCGATCCCGGCGCCTGCCGTGGGCGCGATGAGCAATCTCCATCTCCATGCAACGATCCTACGCCGCGGCGGTGACGCAGCTCAGTTGACCACCTGCACGTCCACGGTGTGTTGCTCGTTCGCGTCCGCGGTCAGCGGCATCACGGACAGCAGCGCACCCCCCTGCGCCTCGTACACTGCGGCCGCCACCATCGCGGACGTCGCGGTCACCTCAACGGCCGCCACGCCCGCGCCACTGACCTCCACCGTGGTCCCCACGGCAAGAGAAATCACGCGTTCGGCGAGGGCGATTCCGTTCGCGTCCCACGTCCGCACCGTCACGTCGGCCGCCTCGGGCGCCGTGATGACAAGCCGGTCCATTCCCGCCACCGCGCCGGTCGCATGCGTCACCGCCGGAACCGCCGGGATCCAGGTAAGGTCCCGCTCAACGAGCCCCCTTTGCAGCAGCGCACCCGCCGTCACTGCCGTGTCCGAGTCGATCCGTACCGCGAAGTCCCCCTCAGGGAGTCCGCCCAAGGAGAGCTCAAATACGGCGCCTGGGGACACGATCACGTTGCTCGCACCGGGGATGGCCACTTCGCCGTCGGGCCCGAGAAGTGCAATGGCCATTGTTGCCACCTCCTCGGAGGGGTTGACGATTCGAACGGAACTGCCAGGGGATGTGGCCGAGGGCGATTCCGCCCCTTGGTCCGTGAGGCTCGCCGTGAGTGCAACTCCCGGGATCAGGAGTTGCGTGGTGGGGGCGGCGCTCGGGGTCGCGATATCGAAGCCGAGTGGCGTGAGCCCGTCGATCGCGCCGTGCGCGATCGTGGCGACCACGTCCGCGCCCGTTGCGGTCACGTGGGCCGCCAGCGCGGACACGTCCATGGCGTGTGCCTCAAGGAGCACCGAAAGCGAGGTGCCGGGGGCCACCACGAGCGCCTTCAGCAGCGGTGCATCCACTGCGCCGAGCGGCCCATACAGCTCCACCGTGACGGCGGCCGCGGTGAGCGAGGGGTTCGTGAGCGTGAGCGTCGATGAGTGTCCGAGCTCTCCAGAGCCACCCACGAGCCACAGATCCGCTGCGGGCTCCTGGCACGCCGAGGCCGAGACCGAACGCAAATCCCCGGTGTCCGCGCGCCACACGCTGGCGCCGGCTGCGAGGCCCGCCTCCACCGCCATCGGTTGGACGGTGAGCACGGACGGTGTGGTCTCGTTCGCGCCGATCGCCTCCCCCAGTTGCCCGGTGAGAGCGAGCGGTGTGGCACCCGCCCCTAACGGCCGCAACGCTGCCACGGCCGGGGCCAGCGAGCCGCGCGGGAAGGAGAACGCGGTGATCGTTGCCTGCGCGTCCTGCGCCGACTGCGAGAACTCCTCGTCCACGTCCACGCCCGCATCCGTGACCTCGGGAGCCGCCGCGCACACCAGCGTGCTCGCGCCCGCAGCCACCTGAAGGCTTCGCGTGGTCGCCTCCGCTGAAGCGAACCCGGGCAGCGCAACCGAATCGCCGAATACGGCCAACGCCGCGATA
>JAKDIE010000296.1 GCA_030450655.1 Ruaniaceae bacterium | reverse complement strand
CAATGCTGGGTAGCATGCCAGTTATGGTGAAGCTCTCGGATCGGTACGGTCGGCTCGCGCGCGATCTGCGCGTCTCGCTGACGGATCGGTGCAATTTGCGATGCACCTACTGCATGCCGGCGGAAGGACTGCCTTGGATCCCGGGGGAGGAGGTCCTGACCGACGGCGAAATCTCTCGCCTCCTGCGGATCGCTGTCGAGATGCTTGGAATCACCAAGATTCGTTTCACGGGAGGTGAGCCGCTCCTCCGCAAAGGACTCGAGGGGATCATTGAGGGTGCTTCTGCACTGAGCACTGCGGCCGGGCAGCCACCCGAACTCTCGCTGACGACGAACGGGCTCGGCCTGGACAAGCGCCTCGACTCCCTGGTTTCTGCGGGTCTGAACCGGGTCAACATCTCGCTCGACTCGCTTGACAGTGAGCGTTACTTCCACCTCTCGCGGCGCGATCGCCTGGGCGATGTCCTGCGCGCTATTGATGCCGTGGACGCCGCTGGGCTCCACCCCTTGAAGATCAACTCGGTGGTGATGCGCGGCGAGAATGAACAGGACGTGGTTCCGCTGGCCACATTCGCCATCTCCCGTGGCTACGAGCTGCGATTCATCGAGCAGATGCCGCTCGGCCCCGCCCACGAATGGGATCGGCAACGCATGGTGGGTGCCCAGGAGATTCTCGACCAGTTGGGTGCGGCGTTCGCAATCGCCCCACTGGATCAGCCTCGTGGCGCAGCACCTGCGCAACTCTTCAGCGCCGTGCCACATTCCCAGGACGGTGACGAATGGGGTGCGTGGCGGGACCGGGGCAGCGAGCCCGGGCGGATCGGCGTGATTGCCTCGGTGACGCAGCCGTTCTGCACGAACTGCGATCGCGCACGCATCACCAGTGACGGCCAAGTGCGTAGTTGCCTGTTCTCACGAGTGGAGACCGATCTGCGCGGCCCCTTGCGTGGCGGCGCCTCCGATTCCGAACTTGCCGAACTATGGGCGCTCGGGCACTGGGTGAAGCCGCGAAGCCACGGCATCGATAGCGACGACTTTGAGCCCCCGCAACGAACCATGAGCGCAATCGGAGGATAACCGTGGAGATCAGATACTTTGCCGGTGCGGCGGACGCTGCCGGCCTCGAGAGCCAGACTATCGACGCCTCAGGCCACAGCGTCCGCGAGATCGTCGTGATCGTTTCTGCGGGCAACGACCGCCTCGGCGCGGTGCTGGAGGCGTCCTCGCTGCTTGCCGACGGCGTGCGCGTGACGTCGCCTGAGCACCCGCTCGACCAGGTGTCTCAGCTGGACGTCCTGCCTCCGTTCGCCGGGGGATAGCCGTGGACCGCGCCGTGCTCCCATCGCGAATGGCCATCATCCTCGCGGGTGGACGATCGATGCGGATGGGAGCGGACAAGCTGGCGATGAGGCTCGGGAGCGAGACTCTACTCCACCGGGCAGTCGCGGCCACCGCGCGGGTGTGTGACGTGGTCGTCGTGGCAGGGCCGAAGCCGCACGGGTGGAACGGCTACCCGGATGCCATCTTCGTGACCGAGGAACCCGCGTTCGGCGGACCGGTGGCGGGGATCGCGGCGGCGCTCGCCGCCACGCAGGAGCGATTCGGCGAGCGGGAAGGCGAGGTGCTCGTGCTGGCCGGTGACCTCGAGAATCCCGATCTTGTGGTGGAGGCGTTGCTGGCCGCGACCCTCGGTGCGGATGGTCTGGCACTGCGCGATGCGGAGGGGTGGGTTCAATATCTTGCGGGCCGATATCGCGAAACGCAATTACGAAACCTATTCATTACGAATATAGACATTCGGGACGTTTCTGTGCGCACACAATTGGGCGGGTTGCGCCTGAGTCTTGTTGATGCGACGGCTCGGACCACGCGGGACATCGATACGCCCGAACAGGCGCAGAATGCCGGAATCGTGCGGTTCTCGGACGGTCTCGGCGCGGGCGATAACAAGAAATCTCTTGGATAATTCGCTACGGCGATGAATTCGCACAGAATTCGTGCAAATATCGTCTCTATGAGCGATCTAGCGCATTTGGACGGGCCCGCATCTGACGCGTTGCTGAAGCTCGGGCGGTTCTTCACACGGTGGAGTGAGACGGACGATAACCGTGCCGTATTCCGGAAGGGCGGGCGCGCGGGGGACGTCTTCTACCGCGATCGATGGAGTCATGACAAGGTGGTGCGCTCCACCCATGGAGTCAACTGCACCGGCTCCTGCTCGTGGAAGGTGTACGTCAAGGACGGCATCATCACGTGGGAGGCCCAGCAGACCGACTACCCCACGGTGGGTCCGGACAGCCCCGAGTACGAGCCGCGCGGATGCCCCCGTGGCGCGGCGTTCTCCTGGTACACCTACAGCCCCACGCGTGTTCGCTACCCGTACGCGCGCGGCGTGCTGCTCGAGATGTACCGCGAGGCCAAGACGGCTCACGGCGGCGACCCCGTCGAGGCGTGGAAGTCCATCGTCGAAGACCCCGAGAAGGCCAAGCGCTACAAGCGCGCCCGCGGTAAGGGTGGCCTCGTCCGCGTGACGTGGGAGGAGGCCATCGAGATCGCGGCCGCCGCGCACGTGCACACGATCAAGGCCTACGGGCCCGACCGTCTCGCCGGGTTCTCCCCGATCCCCGCGATGTCGATGGCGAGCTACGCCGCCGGATCCCGCTTCTACTC
>JAKDIE010000295.1 GCA_030450655.1 Ruaniaceae bacterium | reverse complement strand
TGCGCGCATCCGTCCCCGTTAACACCACTGTGCCGGCCGTGGATCCGGGCCGGGCGCACGCGCTCGTGGCGGCATCCGGGTGCACCACCGCGAAGGTCAAGGTGGCCGAACCGGGCCAGAGCCTCGCCGAGGAATGCGCGCGCCTCGACGCCGTGCGGGATGCACTGGGAGTAGCCGGCCGCATCCGTGTGGACGCGAACGCCGCCTGGAGCCTCGACGAGGCGCTACGCGCACTGCCCGAACTTGACCGGGCTGCAGGAGGTCTCGAGTACGCCGAGCAGCCGTGCGCAGCCGTTGCGGATCTGGCCGAGCTCCGGCGTCGGCTCGTGATTCCGATTGCCGCCGATGAGTCCATCCGACGCTCCGGGGACCCCGAAGCGGTGGTACGCGCCGATGCCGCGGATGTCATCGTCCTCAAGGTGCAACCGCTCGGCGGCGTGCGGGCCGGCCTCGAGTTGGCGGACCGGATCGGGCTCCCCGTGGTTGTCTCCTCCGCGCTCGAAACGTCCGTGGGCATCGCGGCGGGAGTGGCGCTCGCGGCCGCGCTGCCCGAGCTCCCGTACGCCTGCGGTCTCGGCACGGTCTCTCTCGCCGAGGTTGATGTCGCCGCCGCGCCGCTTACTCCCAGGAATGGCGTGCTCCCCGTTGGCCGGATTGAGCCGGATGGAACTCCGCTCCCAGCGCCTCCGGACGTGGCAGAGTGGTGGCGCGAGCGCATCGCGCGGGTGGCGCGCCTGGCAGGAGAGGATCTGAGCGATGTCGAGTGAGGCGGGGGGCGCAGTTTCGCTAGAGCTGGAGCCCGAGCGAAACGCCCAATCCCACGCGCTCGCGCGCGCTCTGGTGGCGCACCTCGCCGCAGCGGGCGTGCGGAACGTGGTGCTCTGCCCCGGCTCCCGCTCTGCGCCGCTCGCGTACGCCCTCGCAGACGCCGAGCGGGCCGGGCTCCTCACCCTGCACGTCCGCGTGGACGAGCGAAGCGCCGGCTTCGTGGCGCTCGGGATCGCCACGGTCCACGGCACTGCCGCGGTCGTGACAACCTCGGGCACGGCAGTCGCCAACCTTCACCCCGCCGTGCTGGAGGCTTCCCACGCAGGCAGAGGACTCGTGGTCGTCAGCGCGGATCGGCCCGCTGAGCTGCGGGGCACGGGCGCCAACCAGACCACGCAGCAGCCCGGAATCTTCGGCGCCGCAACACGCTACGACGCCGATTTGCCCGCGGACACGCCGCTCACCTCGGTGCGAGGCACCGTTGCCAGAGCCCTCGCCGCAGCCCGCGGGGCCATCACGCGCGATCCAGGACCTGTGCTTCTCAACGTCCAGTTCCGCGAGCCCCTCGGCCCGCCCCCCGAGCGGGCACTGCCCGCAGTCGTGGCGGGAGCCAAACCCATCGCGGTCCAGGCGGCCGTGGCGTCCGTCCACTACGTGCCGTGCGTGCTCGACGCCGCGCCGCGCACGGTGGTGATCGCGGGCGATGGCGCCGGCCACGAGATCGCCGAGGTGGCAGAGCGTGCCGGTTGGCCGTTGCTCGCCGAACCGAGCTCGGGCGCCCGTACCGCGTATTCAGTTACTCGCTATCGAGACCTCCTCTCGACCCCCATCGTGGACCGCGTGGAGCGCGTCATCGTGGCCGGTCATCCCACACTTTCGCGCCCGGTATCGAAGCTACTGGCAACCACTGACGCGGAGATCGTGATCGTGAGTCCGGGCCCCCGTTGGACCGATGTTGCGGCCGCCGCCACGCGCGTGGTTCCCGCCATCGAGGTGAGCGGGGCGGCCGATCCCGAGTGGCTGGCGCGCTGGCGCCGCGCGGATGCCGAGCTCGCGGCACGCTCGCACCCGAGCGCGCAGCAGCGCGCCGCGGAGGCGATCTGGCGCGCGGGTGGGAACCTCGTGCTCGGTTCCTCGTCCACGATTCGCGCCTTCGATGCGTGCGCGCACGGTCCCCAGCCGCGCGTCTGGGCGAACCGCGGCCTCGCGGGGATCGACGGCACGATCTCGACCGCGATCGGGATCGCGCACGCACTGCGGGAGCCGGTGCGCGTCGTCGTCGGCGATCTGACCTTCCTCCACGATGCGACCGCGCTCGTGCGTGGCCTGCACGAGCCGGACGTCGATATGCAGGTGATTGTGTTCGACGACGCCGGCGGCTCGATCTTCGGAAGCCTCGAGTACGGATCGCAGCCGGGCGAGGAGTTCGAGCGGCTCTTCGCGACACCGCAGGCGCTCAGCATCCCGGCTCTCGCCCGCAGCCTCGGTGCGGACGCGAGCGAGTGCGCCCCGGACACAATCGCCAACGCGCTGGCCGCTCCCATCGTGGGGCGCAGCGTCATCCGCGTCCCACTTGAGCGGTCGTAGCTCGCCGGCGACTCCTCCCAGCTACTTCCCAGGAGCGCTGTAGAACGCCCTCAGGTTGCGGGCGTTTACTCAACGCATGAGCAACAACACCGAGGGCGACCCGCAGTACCCCGCATCGCCTCAATACATCTCGAACCCATGGGCGCAACCCGCCCCGCAGGTTGGCCCGGCCCACAACCAGAGCGCCCCGGCCAACCAGGGCCTGCCCACTAACCAGGGCACCCCAGGCCCCGATTCCGCTGGCCCGTTCACGTCCGCCCAGCCGCCACAGTCACACGGACAGGTGCCGCGGTCTGAGTATCCGGCACCCCCGGCGC
>JAKDIE010000036.1 GCA_030450655.1 Ruaniaceae bacterium | reverse complement strand
CCTCCGTAATCGTGGCGCGGTGAATCTTCGAGATCATCATTGGTCGCAGCATGGTCAACTCCTCAGCGTGACGATGGCATTATCGATCAATCGAGTGGTTCCCACCCAGGCGGCGACCGCCAGAAGGCCCCGCTCGGCACCGGGCTTCAGATCGGTGAACGTGACGGGATCCACGAGAACCAGGTAGTCCAAGCGTACGCCCGGAGCATTTTCGAGCACCGCGCGCGCCGCGGCCAGGGCCTCCGCCGGCCGAGATGCGGCTTGCCCGGCGCGCAGCGCCCGCGAGAGTGCGCGCGCCTGAACGCGCTCTTCGGGGCTCAGGTACGCGTTACGCGAAGACCGCGCCACGCCGTCCACATCCCGCGCGATCGGAGCGGCCACGATCTCCACGCCCAAGTCCAAGTCCTCGACCATGGTGGTCACGAGCGCCAGCTGCTGCGCGTCCTTCTGCCCAAAGATCGCCACATCCGGCCCGACGGCGATCATCACCTTCGCGACCACCTGCAGCACCCCGGCGAAATGCGTGGGGCGGGTGGCACCCTCGAGGATCGTGGCGACCGGCCCGGGATCGATCCGCACGAGCGGCTCGCGCGGGTACATCTCCTCGTCCGAGGGGGCGAACACGAGGTCCACCTCGCCGAGCGCGGCCAAATCCCGCTGAAGATCCCGCGGGTACGAGTCGAAGTCCTCGTTGGGCCCGAACTGCAACGGGTTCACGTAAATCGAGACGATCACGTGCTCGGCACGGCGGCGCGCCTCCGCCACGAGCGTGAGGTGGCCCTCGTGGAGCGCGCCCATCGTCATCACGAGCGCCTTCGAACCCGGCAGGGTTGCGAGCGCCGCGCGGAGCTCGGCCTTCGTACGGGACACAATCACGGCTTCTCCAGGAGGGTAAGAATCTCGGCGGCCTTCTCCCGGCGAAGCAGTCCGCGCTCTGCGCAATAGTGCGCCGTGGCCGCCGCGAGCGCGCGGTACGTCTCGTCGGCGTCCGGCAGGCCAGCCTCGTCGAGCGCCTGCAAGTGGGCGGTGATCGTCCCCACGTCTCCGCGCACCACGGGCCCGGTGACGCGCGAATCCTCGCCGGTCAGTGCGCCGTCGAGAGTGGCCTGCAGCAGCGGGCCGATCACGTGCGGGTCGATCCCGGCACTCGCGAGCATCCGCCGCGCCTGGTTCACCAGCACGAGCATGTGATTGGAGCCGTGCGCGAGCGCCGCGTGGTAGAGCGCCCGATCCGCGGACTTCACCCGGAACGGCTCGCCGCCCATGTCAATCACGAGCCCGTCGCCGATCGTGGCGTGCACGCCATGCGCAGTGACGGCGAACGGCAGGCCATCCAGCCGCGGCACGTCCATGGAGGTCCCCGTGAATGTCATCGCCGGGTGGATCGCGATCGTGATCGCCCCGGCAGCCCGCGCGGGCTCCAGCACTTCCACGCCGTGCGCTCCCGATGTGTGTACGACGGCGTGGTCCCGGCTCCACAAGTCCAGCGCGGCGAGGCCGGAGACCAGGGGGGCGATGGCGTCGTCGGGCACAGCAAGGAGCACGATCTGAGACAGGGGGAGGATCTCATCGGCGGCGAGTATCGGGGCGCCGGGCAGCAGCGTCTCGGCGCGTTCGATCGAAGCATCCGAGACTGCGGTAACCCCCACGATCTCGTGCCCGGAGCGCCGGAGCGCGTGCCCCAGAACGGCGCCGACTCGCCCTGCCCCGATCACCCCCCCCTTCACGGGCGCTCTCCCGGTACCTCGGGGGCCCGCATACCTACGCGCAGCATCCACTCGTCGCGCCCTTCGAGCGCGCGGGCCTCGCGCGCCCGCCACGACTGCTCGCGCAGCACCTGCAGCGCCGTCATCTCGAGGAGGTGCTCCACACGCGGCACGACTGGCCCCGTCACGGAGTCCACCGCGAATGCCGCCACGCCGAGCTTGCGCGCCCACGGGCCCTGATCGATCCTGAGCGACTGCGTGCGCTCGTGAGGAACGATCGCCAGCGAGCGTGTGATGCGGCCCGATCGCATCAGGAGCGCGGTGCGAGTGATGAGAAGTCCGTTGCGGCGCCACTTGATCGGGTCCACCCAGCGCGCCTGCCGCGGCGAATGGAGGAAGCCCCCATCTCCGAGGGTGCCGCTCAGCGCGGAATCGATCACGCCCTGCGGATCGTCCACGCCAAGATCGTGCAGCACGAGCCAGATGCCGTTGAGCGCCTCGCTTCGCGTTGCGACCGGAATCAGCACGCCACCGATGGACATCGAACCGGCGTCTCCCCCACCAGAGGCATCCAGCCCATACCCGGCCACGTTAATACGGACGCGCCACCAGTCCTTACGCCGCCACAGATACGGCTGAGTCAGGGAGATCGCTTGGATTCGGCCGGGCGGCAGAGTCTTGGCGCGGGTGGACAGGAGTCCCTGGCGCGTGCGCAGCCCATCCGGCGAGATCGCCAGCGTGAAGCCAAACTCCCCCGCGAACCGAGACCAGATGAAGGATGCCCCCACCGCCACGACGGGGATGAACCCCACCAACGCGGAAAAGGACTGCACGATGAGCGCGACTGGGATGATCGACGCCGCAAGGACCACACACACGTAGAACGTGCCCGAGCGGAGCAGCGAGCCAATCAGCGTCTTGGGCTCAAGCTGGTAGACCACGCGTTCGGGTGCCACGGCGAAGGCGGGGGCCGCCTCGCCTGACTCCTGACGCGCGCTCAGGCCGGCCGCGCGGGCGAGGATCTCGGCCCGCAACGCCTCCGCGTCGTCGTCCTTCAAGAACTTGACGTCCACCTTGGACTCCGCGCCGCCCGCGGACTCGATCACCACGGCGGCGATGCCCACGAGCCTGCCCAACACGGGCCGGTTGATATCCACCCCTTGGATGCGGTTGAGGCGGGCGTGGCGCTGGCTCCGCAAGAAGATGCCCGAGTGGTAATACACGGCGTCGTCGCTCACCGCGTAGCGGATGCGACGCCAGGCGAAGTAGGAGTAGACAAGTGCGACCGCCGAGAAGAGGAGGACGGCACCTGCAACAATGAGCGCGATTATTGCAACTGGAGGTAGCTCAAATGCCTCGGCCACATCGCCAACCCAATCGGCCGAGTTGAACAGCACGATCACGATTACGGCGGCCAGCGCCTGCCACGCGTTCACCAAAGGGGTGGACCAGTGGACCTTCCGCCACTGATCGGAATCGTCAGGCGGGACTGAACTTGCGGCGCCCTCCACCTGGGAGTCGCCGAGCTGAGGTTCGGTCACAGCCCGGCCAGCCTCGCCTCGCCACGCGCCGTGAGCCGATCGCGGAGCCTGTGCGCCTCGGCCTCAGGGAGCCCGTGTAGCGCGGCATCGGTGGTGGGGGACGCGGTATAAAGAGTGACCTGCGAGATGCCGAAGTGCCGATCGATCGGACCCTGGTTCACGTCCACGTACTGCATGCGGCCGTACGGAATCACGGAGAGCTTCTTGAAGGCAACCCCACGCTTGACCAGGAGATCGTCATCGGCCTCGGCGTAGCCGATGGCCCGCACCTGCCGCGGGATCAGCCAGAGCAGCCACACGGCAATGGCGGCAACGATTCCCGCTCCGATCCAAAACCACGGGCTCGCGAAGACCGCGAGCGCGGCGAAGCCAAGCAGCGGCACCGCCAGCGACCCAAGCGCGGTGATGTACCGCACCTTGATCAGCGCGGGTGAGACGGGTGTGAAGGTGACCCCTTCGGGAGCGAATGGGTCCGACGGTGGCTCCGCTGGAAGCGGCTGCGGGTTCTCAGACATCGCGTCAATCGTACCGCCCGCCTCCGTCTCCACCTCTACGCGCCCGCGGCGGCAGCGGAGGCGGGGCCCTCGTCGTCGGGGGGAATCTCGCACCACCGCTCCACCACAAGGGACACGATCGCCACCACGATGCTGCTGGCGCCCACCATCAGCCCGTAGATCACGTTCTCGCGGCCCAGCGGGGACGAGGCGAGGGTCCAATACTCCACCACTGAGGAGAATCCCATACCGCCGAGGATCGCCGCGAAGAGCGCTGCGGCCTTCGCCGTGGCGAGTACCTGGGCGGCCCCCAGCGGAGTCATGGACGTCTCCTTACCTGCCACCAGCTTGCGAACCTCGCGGCCGCGCCACAGTAGAAAGACGATCACGAATGCGAAGGCAACCAACGTGAACCACGGTGAGAGTGGGCGCTCCCAGATCTGCAGGATCCCCCATCCGAAGAACCCCGAGACCAGGTAGACCAGGATTAACGTCCGTATGCTTGTTGGCCTCACAGCCACACCTCGCGACTCTCTCTAATCTCGCCGGCCATTTCCTCCGCGAGCGCCGCCACCGAGAGCCCGCGCACACGCGCATCGCTATCCACGCTCGCCCACGGTACGAGAACGAAGGCACGCGTGGTGGCTCCGGGGTGTGGGAGCGTCAAATCGTTGGTCTCGGCGTCGAGACCGCCGTACGCCACGATGTCCACGTCGAGGCTCCGCGCCCCCCACCGTTCGTGGCGCTCGCGCCCGTGCGCCAGCTCCACCGCCTGGCACAGGTTCAGGAGTTCGGTGGCGGCGAGCGCGGTGCGCCCCACGAGCACCGTATTCCAGTAGTCGTCCTGTGGCGCCGATCCGGGGAGTGTCATCGCCCCCGTTCGTACGAGAGGCCCGACGCCGTCCACGGTCACCGCAGCAGTGAGGCGTGCGATAGCGGAACGCAGGGTGGCGGGCACGTCACCGAGATTGCCGCCGAGCGCCAGCACACACGTGACCGGTTCCTGGGGCACCACGGTGAGCCGGGTGCGCCGGATCGTGAGGGTCACGTCACTGAATGGCACCGCAAGGGGTGCGTGGGGCTTGTGGACCACCACCGTGACGGCGTCGATTCCCTCGAACGCGAGGACCGCGCGGGCCAGGGACTCGGCGAGAGCCTCGATCAGTGCGACCGGATCGGAAGTGAGTGCCGCGTGGACTGCCGCGGCAACATCCGCGTACGAGACGGCGACCGCGATGGAGTCCGTGCGGGCCGCCGCGCGGGTGTCGTACTCATAACCCACATCGATCGTGAACTCTTGGCCGTTCTCGCGCTCGAAATCGAAGACGCCGTGCCGAGCGTGCGCAGTGATGCCGGAGAGCCAGATCGTGTCGCTCACAGTTCCACTCCTGCCTTCTCGGCCGCCTCGCGCCACGCCTCGACCGCGCGTATGGCATCCCGCGCCGCGGTGACACTGTGCACGCGCACGCCCCATACCCCGCGGCGCGCGAGCAACGCGGTCAGTGCGGTGGTGGCGGCGTCCCTCTCACGTGGATCCGTGGAACGCTCGGGCTGGAGGATGCCCGCGAGGAAGCGCTTGCGGGAGGCCCCCACGAGGACGGGGAAGCCGAGGCTCTCGATCTCGTCAAGACGCGCGAGGATCTCCCAGTTGTGTTGGTTGTTCTTCGCGAAGCCGAGGCCGGGATCGAGGACTATCCGACCCCCGCTCACCCCCGCCTCCGCTAATGCGTTCATGCGCTCGCGGAGTTCGCGAACCACGCTCACCACCACGTCGTCGTAGGTGGCCAGGGTGCTCATCGTTTCCGGTGTGCCGCGCGTGTGCTGCGCCACGTAGAGGACGCCGGATTCGGCGATCACGCGGGGCATCTGGGGGTCACGGAGGGAGCCTGAGACATCGTTGACCATGATCGCGCCGGCCTGGATCGCCGCATGTGCGGTGACCGCGTTGACGGTGTCGATCGAGACCGCGTGCCCTTCCCCTGCGAGAGTCTCGATCACGCCAATGACGCGCTCGCACTCCTCCGCAACGCTCACGGTGTGGGCGCCGGGCCTGGTGGACTCGCCGCCCACGTCCAGGATGTCCGCACCTTCGGCGGCGAGGCGCCTGCCGTGCGCGATGGCGGCGTCACGCGCGAGGTAGTGGCCGCCGTCGGAGAAAGAATCGGGCGTCACGTTCACCACGCCCATCACGCGGGTACGGCCAGGCGCGAGCAGCGGGTGCATCAGTGGCCCCGGAGGATGAGGCTCATCGCCTCGGCCCGCGTGGCCGGGGTACGCAGCTGCCCGCGCACGGCGGAGGTCAGCGTGCGTGAACCTGGCTTCCGGACGCCACGCATCGACATGCAGAGGTGCTCGGCCTCGACCACCACGATCACGCCGGCCGCCCCGAGGCGTTCCACGAGGGTGTCGGCAATCTGGGTGGTGAGCCGCTCCTGTACCTGGGGGCGCCGCGCAAACCCCTCCACGAGGCGCGCGAGCTTCGAGAGCCCAGTCACCTTGCCTTCCGTCCCCGGAATGTAGCCCACGTGGGTCACCCCGTGGAACGGGAGCAGGTGGTGCTCGCACATCGAGTACATCGGGATATCGCGCACGAGGATGAGCTCGCTGTGGCCGATATCGAACACGGTCTCGAGCACGTCCCCGGGATCCTCGGTCAATCCGCCGAAGATCTCCTGGTAGGAGCGCGCAATGCGCCCTGGCGTCCCCTTAAGACCATCGCGATCTGGGTCCTCGCCCACGGCGATCAGCAGATCGCGGATGGCTCGTTCCACTCCAGCGATGTCGTACATCTCAGCCCTCTGGGGTCGTGGAGTTCTCGGGTGTTCCGTTGGCATCGGGGTGGGACTCCCCACTAGCTACCGGTGCGACGGCGTTCTCCGCCTGGAATCGAGCCTGATCCGAGGAGGCGCTGATCCCCACGGGTGGCAGTTCGGAGACGGGCCGCTCCGGCGAGGAATGCCACACGTCACGAGGCTCGCGCTTCACCACATCAGAGAACACTACGGCGATCTCCGCCTCGTTCAGGGTTTCGCGCTCGAGGAGTTCGATCACGAGTCGATCGAGGACGTGGCGGTACTGCGTGAGAACCTCCCACGCCTCGTCATGCGCCACGTTCATGAGCGCGCGCACCTCCTCGTCGATGATCCGCGAGAGGTCCTCAGAGTAGTCGCGTTGCATGCCCATGTCTCGCCCGAGGAATGGCTCTGAGTTGCCGCTTCCGAGCTTGATCGTGCCCACGCGTTCGCTCATGCCGTACTGGGTGACCATTTGCCGCGCGATCGAGGTGGCCTTCTCGATATCGTTCGAGGCTCCGGTGGTGGGATCGTGGAACACGAGTTCTTCCGCCACGCGGCCACCCATTGCGTAGGCGAGTTGGTCGAGGAGTTCGTTGCGGCTGGTCGAATACTTGTCCTCGGTGGGCATCACCATCGTGTAGCCGAGGGCGCGGCCGCGCGGCAGGATCGTCACCTTCGTGACGGGATCCGTGTAGCGCAGCGCCGCCGCCACGAGCGCGTGGCCACCCTCGTGGTACGCGGTGATCGCCTTTTCCTTCTCGTTCATCACGCGTGTGCGCTTCTGCGGGCCTGCAATCACGCGATCGATTGCCTCGTCGAGCGCACGATTATCGACCAGCTGCGCGTTCGAGCGCGCCGTCAGCAACGCGGCTTCGTTCAGCACGTTCGCCAGATCGGCGCCGGTGAACCCGGGGGTACGCTTGGCGATCATCTTCAGATCCACCGAGGCGGACATCGGCTTGCCCAGCGCGTGCACCTCGAGAATCTTCAGGCGCCCGGGAAGGTCCGGTGCGTCCACGGCGATCTGGCGGTCGAAACGCCCGGGGCGCAGTAGCGCCGGGTCGAGGACATCGGGCCGGTTTGTGGCCGCGATCAGGATCACGTTGGTGGTCGCGTCGAAGCCGTCCATCTCCACCAGCAGCTGGTTCAGGGTCTGCTCGCGCTCATCGTGCCCGCCACCCATCCCGGCGCCACGGTGACGCCCGACGGCGTCGATCTCGTCAACAAAGATGATGGCGGGAGAGTTTGCCTTGGCCTGCTCAAACAGATCGCGGACGCGCGAGGCACCCACACCCACGAACATCTCAACGAACTCCGAGGCCGAGATCGAGAAGAAGGGGACCCCTGCCTCGCCCGCAACGGCGCGCGCCAGCAGAGTTTTTCCGGTTCCGGGAGGGCCGTACAGGAGCACGCCCTTGGGAATGCGCGCACCGACTGCCTGGAACTTACCCGGTTCGGACAGGAACTCGCGGATCTCTTGGAGCTCCTCCACGGCCTCGTCCACTCCGGCCACGTCCGCGAAGGTGACCTGCGGCGTCTCTTTGCTGACCATCTTTGCCTTGGATTTACCGAAGCGCATCATGTTTCCGCCACCGGACATCCGGTTGGAAATGAAGAGGAAGAGCCCCACGAGCAGCAGCATCGGGAGCATGAAGGAGAGTAGCGTGGCAAAGAGGCTCGGCTGCGGATTCTCAGAGTTGAAGCCCTTGGCGAGGGTGGCAGCGTCTACGGCTGCGACGACGTCGGACCCCTGTGGCGCCACATAAAAGAACTCGACCTTGAGGCCTTTACTTTCCTCTTCGTCGTTCGCGTTCGTCCCCATGTACTCCTCAGTGAGGTCCAGGCGCACCCGCTGGGTACCGTCCGTAACGAGGACGGACTCGACCGTGTCCCCACGCAACAGTTCCAGACCTTCTGAGGTGTCGATCACCTGATATTCGGAGCCGCGCGTCAGGAAGTAGAACATTCCGAGCGCAAGAAGCGCAATCAGCACATATAGGGCAGGGCTGCGGCTAGCCTTCTTGGGGTCCATGGCGTCCTTTCGTTCTACCTACAGACGTTATCTGACGCCGCCTGAATCTCGTGCACCTGTTCGCCAAGGGCGCGACACCGGATCGGTCACAGTCCCTCGCCGGGAAAGGAGTCACCACGATGAGCTGATCAGCGCACTGACGCGCATGGCCGACGCCGCCGGATCCCTGGTGGGCAGATTTGTTGGCCATACCCGGGCAGTTTCCATGGCCACCAGCGGGCAAATCTGCTAGCCGCCCACGGGCAGTTCCAAATGGCCCTTGGCACTCCGACCCTTCGCGTCGGAGCCAAAGATTTCATCACCTACGATAGCGAGCCCGGCACAATCACGGTTCGCGTGGGACTGACATCCTCGGCGCCGGCCTTCGGAACCGGCA
>JAKDIE010000294.1 GCA_030450655.1 Ruaniaceae bacterium | reverse complement strand
TGCTGTATCCGGTCAAGGGCGTGAGCGAACTCGCGCGCATGACGCCCGAGGCGGTCGAGGCGAAGTACGGCGTGACGCCGCAGCGCTATCCCGAGCTCGCGGCGCTCGTGGGCGAGACCTCGGACAATCTGCCGGGCGTTCCCGGGGTGGGCCCGAAGACGGCGGCGAAGTGGCTGGCCCAGTTCGATGGGCTCGAGAACATCATCGCGCGCGTGGACGAGGTGCCAGGCAAGGCGGGAGAGTCGTTACGAGCCCACCTCGATGACGTGCTTCGGAACCGAAAGCTGAACCACCTGCTCACGGACCTGGATCTCCCCGTGGGTCCGCAGGATCTCGTGCGTGGCACAGGGGACCGCAGCGCCGTGGCGGATCTGTTCACCACCCTCGAATTCAATCAGCTGCGGGAGCGGGTCAACTCGATCATGGGGGCCCCCGCGGAGCCCGAAGTGACGCTCGTGGAGCGGGTGCTGGTCGAGAACGCGGACTCGTGGCTGGACCTGGTGACGCACCCGGTGGCGGTGGACGTCGAAGGCAACGACGGCGATGCTTGGACGGTCTCGGTGGCGGACGCCGCCTCTGTTGCGGCGTGGGACCTCGCGGAGGATTCTGCCACGCTCGCGGCGTTCCTCGGCTCGGATCGGCCGAAGATCATGCACGATGCCAAGGCCGCCTCCCACCGGCTCGCCACCCGTGGCATTGCCCTGGGCGGCGTGGTCTTCGACACCCAGCTCGCCGCGTACCTGGCGCTGCCCGGCCAGCGCTCGTACGCGCTTGCCGATCTCGTCTCGCGGTTCCTCGGGCGTGAGTTGGAGGAGGGTGGGGACACGCTGCTCGATCTCGGTTCGGAGGCGTCGCAAGGCCGTGCGCAAGGGGTATACGAGCTTGCCGCGCCTCTCGCGACAACCCTCGACGAGCGCCACGCCGCGAGTCTCCTCACGGACCTCGAGCTTCCGGTGCAGCGCGCGTTGATCGCCATGGAGGCCGCCGGCATCGCTGTCGACTCGGACTTCCTCGAGTCCCTCGAAGATGAGTTCGCCGGCCGGGTGCGCGCCGCGCAGGAGGAGGCGTGGCGGATCATCGGGCGTGAGGTAAACCTCTCGAGCCCAAAGCAGCTGCAGGAGGTCCTGTTCGAGGACCTGCAGATGCCCAAGACCAAGAAGACGAAGACTGGCTACACCACGGATGCCGAGGCGCTCACGGACCTCTTCGCGCGCACGGCGCACCCGTTCCTCGAGCAACTCCTGATCCACCGCGATCAGAACAAGCTGCGGCAGACCGTCGAGACCCTGCGCAAAACCATCAAGCCCGATGCCCGAATCCACACCACCTTCGCTCAGACCGTGGCGGCCACCGGCCGCCTTTCCTCGCTGGATCCGAACCTGCAGAACATCCCGGCCCGCACGGCGGAGGGGCTCAGGATCAGGGAGGGCTTCGTCGTCGGGGATGGATACGAGTCGCTGCTGACTGCGGATTACTCCCAGATCGAGATGCGCATCATGGCGCACCTCTCGGGGGACGAGGGCCTAATCGATGCGTTCCGCGGCGGAGAGGACCTGCACCGGTACGTGGGCTCGCGCGTGTTCGGCGTTCCCACCGAGGAGGTGACGGGGGAGATGCGCTCGAAGGTCAAGGCGATGAGCTACGGGCTTGCGTACGGGCTCTCGGCATACGGGCTCTCGCAGCAGTTGCGCATCAGCCGCACCGAGGCCGAGGAGCTGATGGCCGATTACTACGAGCGTTTCGGGGGCGTGAAGCGGTACCTGGCGAGCGTCGTGGCCGAGGCGCGCCGCACCGGCTACACCGAGACGATCATGGGGCGGCGCCGCTACCTGCCGGATCTCACCTCGGACAACCGGCAGAGGCGGGACATCGCCGAGCGTATCGCGCTCAACGCCCCGATCCAGGGCAGCGCGGCGGACATCATCAAGGTGGCGATGATCCGCCTCGACGAGATCCGCGAGGGGCGCGGTCTTGCGTCGCGGATGCTGCTCCAGGTGCACGACGAGCTCGTGCTCGAGGTGGCGCCCGGCGAGCAGGAGGCGATCACCGAGGCAGTGCGCGAGGCGATGGGAGGGGCCGCCGAGCTGTCCGTTCCGCTGGATGTGACGATCGGCGTCGGCCCGAACTGGAGAGCCGCCGCCCACTAGGGGCATTGGTTCGTGCTGAGCACATGTAGTAGGCTCGCCTGCGGCGACGTATGCCGTCGTCACACACTGTCCACTACTAGTAACTGTCCGTATCGGAGTCTCCATCTCAATGACATCTACCACCCCCCAGGTCGCCATCAACGACATCGGCACTGACGAGGAAATCCTCGCGGCCATCGAAGCGACCATCAAGAACTTCAACGATGGAGACATCGTCGAGGGAATCGTCGTCAAGGTCGACCGAGACGAGGTTCTCCTCGATATCGGTTACAAGACCGAAGGCGTGATCCTCTCCCGCGAACTCTCGATCAAACATGACGTCAATCCTGACGACGTGGTCGCCCTCGGCGATAAGGTCGAAGCCCTCGTTCTCACCAAGGAGGACAAGGAAGGTCGCCTCCTGCTGTCCAAGAAGCGCGCGCAGTACGAGCGCGCCTGGGGCGACATCGAAAAGGTCAAGGAGGAAGACGGCGTCGTCACCGGTACCGTCATCGAGGTCGTCAAGGGCGGCCTGATCCTCGACATCGGCCTGCGCGGCTTCCT
>JAKDIE010000293.1 GCA_030450655.1 Ruaniaceae bacterium | reverse complement strand
CGGGGTGGCGTTACCCGAGAGCGCGTTGTCGATGAGCTTCTGCGTGTCAATGGCGTAGAAGAACGCCTGGCGCACCTTGGCGTCGTCGAACGGAGCCTTCTTGGTGTTGAACATGAGGAACGGGAGGTTGAAGCCTTGAACGGCTTCGACGATGGCCCCAGAACCCTCGATCAGCGCGGCAGCGTCCGCGGGAACGGACTCCATCACGGAAACCGTGCCTTGCTGCATGGCAGTGGTGCGCGCCGTGTCATCGACCAGGATCTGCCACTCCATGTTGTCCGCTGTGGCGGGGAAGTCGCCGTTGTAGTTCTCGTTCGGTGTGAAGGAGACCGACTGCTCTGTGATTGCTGAATAGGCCCACGGTCCGGTCCCGATCGGCATAGCCGTGAGATCTTCATCCGTGGCGGAAGCGGGGACGATCTTGATGAGGGTCAGGCGCTGCTTGAGCAGAGCGGTGGGGAACTCGGTGTTGATGGTGACCGTTGTTTCGTCCTTCGCCTCGATGCTCGTGATGAAGCTCAGCATCGGTGCGTAGATGTTGCCCTCGGCCGTCGCGCGGTCAAACGAAGTGGCGACGTCTTCAGCCGTCACGGGCGTGCCATCCGAGAAGGCGGCGCCATCGCGCAATGCAACCTCGTACTGCGTCTCCGTCACTTCGACCAGGTCATCGGTGGCCGCGAGTGCCTTGAAGGGCTCGTAGGTCGTCAGATCGAGTTCCCACAGGCCCTCTACCACGTGCCAGTTCGAACCCATCGCCAGTGCGGATGAGGTCGAGGACGGGGGGAAGTTCGTGGTGGTGTAAGCGGCGGCTGCTGTAAGGGTGCCACCCTCGGCCGCGGGAGCGTCCGTTGCGGTATCGGTACCTGCGCCAGCATCGGTGCCGGTCGGATCTTCTGTTCCTCCGCCACAGGCTGAAAGGGCCAATGCGGAGGCAGCGACGACTGCGACGGCCTTGGCACCCCACTTCATTCGGGACATTTTAGTTCCTCTCACGTTTCTTCGTGTGACGCTTCCTGTTGCGTCGCGTATACTGATCATATGATGTCTGACAACGTGGCGCAACAGGTTTTGGTGAATTCATCTGACAACTTTGTGATGTCCGACTCGCCGTCAACGCTCCGCGCGATCCCAGTGGCGAATCGGTCGAGCGCAACGATGCAATCGATCAAGGCCTACATTCTGGGCCACAACCTCGGGCCGGGTTCGCCATTGCCGACTGAGGCAGAATTGTGCGCCGAGTTGGGAGTCTCACGTTCCTCCGTGCGGGAGGCGCTTCGCAAGTTAGAGGCCCTGGACATCGTCTACGTTCAGCAAGGGCGCGGTGCGTTCGTGGGTGAGATGTCCTTGCGGCCGCTGGTGGAGACGCTTACCTTGCGAGCATCGTTGAGCGAGGCAAGCAGCACGGAGGCGCTTCGCAACGTTGTTGCCCTCCGCAAATACTTGGACCTGGGAATGTCTGCGGACGTCGTGGAGGGATTTACCGGGACATATCATCAGGATCTGCATGACGTCGTCGAGATCATGATCGCCAAGGCCGCCCGGCACGAGCGCTTCCTTGAGGAGGACAGCGCCTTCCACACCGGCATATTGCGTACGATCGGCAACGTTGTGGCCGAGCAGATGGTCTCCGCGCTATGGCTGGTCCATATGGTTGTGATTCCGGATCTCAACGATCGAGACTCGGACGGCTTCATCGTCACGGCCGCCGCACATAAGGAGATTTTGGTGGCCGCCGAGGCAGGGGAACTCAAGGCCTACCGCAAGGCGGTGCGTGCCCACTATCGCCCGCTTGAGCGGATTCTCGAGCAGATGGATTCCGAGGCGCAATTACGCTCCAGCGAGGCCAATTAGTCGTCGCCGAGCACCCGGTCCAGATACCGATTGGTAAAGACGCGCCGCGGATCGAGCTTCGCGCGTAGATCGACGAAGTCGTCGAACCTCGGGTACGCGTCCCGTAGGTCAGCAGCCGCCCGCCAGTGCATCTTGCCCCAATGGGGCCGCCCTCCCCGCGCGCGCATGATCCGCTCCAATGTGTGAAAGTACGGCCTCGGGTCCTCCCCAAGCACTCGATGCGCAGCGATGTACGCAGTCGTACGCTGGTACGCCGTGGACATCCAGAGATCATCTGCGGCGGCGAACCTCACCTCGACGGGGAACGAGATCGTCCAGCCTTCCCGATCGATGGCGGCGCGGATCTCGGCAAACGCTTCGGTGACCTGCTCGAACGGGATTGCGTATTCCATTTCGGTGAAGCGCACCGTGCGCCGCGTGGTGTACACGTTGGTCGAAGAATCCGAGAACGAACGTTCGCCGGAGAGTTGCGCGGCCGCACGGTTCATGATGGGAACGCTCTTCGGAGAGAGGCGGCCTATTGCGCAGGTCGCGCGGAAGAGCCCGTTGGACATCAATGATTCGTCGAACCAGCGCCGGGTTCGGGTCAGCGGGGCGCGGTCGGCTCCGGCCGCCACACGAGTATTCGTCTTAGTCAGGGCGATTTCCGTGTGGGGGAACCAGAAGAACTCGAAGTGATCGGACGTGAGGGCGCGCTCCCCCATCGATTCGATCACCGCCGCCAATGGTTCTGCCCGCTCCATGGCCCGCAGATCGAACGCGTCCACGCACTGAATCGTGACCTCCACGAGGATCCCGAGCGCCCCAAGCCCAAGGGCGAGCGCTGGGAGCAGCTCCGGTGTGTG
>JAKDIE010000292.1 GCA_030450655.1 Ruaniaceae bacterium | reverse complement strand
TGATGACGGGCTGGGGTGAAGCCTGGGTCTGGGCGAAGGTGATCTGCTTCTCCTCGGATCCCAGCGAGAGATCCACCAAGTCCCGCCCCGTCTTCTTCTCGAGATCGCGGAAGCCTTGGGTGGCGAGTTCGCCGTTCGTGGTTCCCGAGAAGTACAGGATGGCTTCGGCCAAGCGCTCGTCCGTGTTGATCGCCGGGCGGCCCGCCGCGGGGCCCGAGGGGAACACGCCGTGCAGTTTGGCGAGCTTGTTCACCGAATGGCTCACATCGTAGGTGATGTTCTTGACCGTGAAGCCGAGCTTCTCCGCCAGTGGCCCCACCGAGAGGAGCTTGTCCGCGATCGCGGTGTAATCGCGCTCCACGATCGCGAGGACGGGGAGGTTCTTGCCAGGGATCGCGGGAGCGTCCGAGGTTCGCCAGTCCTTCACCTTGCCGCCGGGTTGAGCGATCTGGCCCGGCGTATCGTGCTGCATGGCGACGGCGACGATGTCCTTGCGGGTATCGAGACGGCCTGCCGATAGCTTTGAGATCCACTCAGCGAGCTCCGCAAAGATCGTGAAATCGCTCTTGGTCTCCCACGGCGGATCGATCGCCGGAGTGAAGGCGTGCACGTACGGGTGCATGTCCGTGCTCGAGAGATCGTACTTCTCGTACCAGGTTGCGGCCGGCAGGACGATGTCCGAGAGCAGCGTGGAGCTTGTCATGCGGAAGTCCGCCGTGATCAGCAGGTCGAGCTTTCCCTCGGGGGCGTCCTCGTGCCACGCCACCATCTCCGGGCGACGATCGGCGCCATGATTGTTCGGCATCACATTGTTGTGCGTGCCGAGCAGGTGCTTCAGGAAGTACTCGTTGCCCTTGGCGGATGAGCCGAACAGGTTCGAGCGCCAAAGGATCATGGTGCGCGGCCAGTTCTCGGGCGCGTCGATATCCTCCATCGCGCTCTTCAACTCGCCGCTCTTCAGCTTCGCGGCCACGTACTGCTGCGGCGTCTCGTACTGCCCGGCCTCCACCGCTGCGAACGCCTCATCCGCCACATCGAGTGGATTGCGATCGAACTGCGGATAGAAGGGCATCCAGCCGAGGCGGTTCGAGAGCGCGAGGGCGTCCGCCGTGTGTAGGCCGTCCAGCTTCCCCGTGGACAGAGGCGACTTGACGGAGTCTGCCGAGAACCCATCGGTGCGCCACTGGTCCGTGTGCATGTACCAGTAGGCCGTCCCGATCATGGTGCGCGGGGGCCGCTGCCAGTCCGTGGCGTTGGCCATGTTGAACCAGCCGGTCATGGGCCGGCACTTCTCCTGGCCCACATAGTGCGCCCAGCCGCCGCCATTCTTGCCGATGCAGCCGGTCAGCATGAGCAGGGCCGTGATCGCGCGGTACGTGACGTCCGCGTGGAACCAGTGGCAGATTCCGGCGCCGATGATGATCATCGTGCGCCCCTCGGACTCCTCGGAGTTCTGCGCGAACTCGCGGGCCGTGCGGATGCAGGCCTCGGCGGGCACTGAGGTAATTTCCGCCTGCCACGCGGGAGTGTAGGGGGTCTCGACGTCGTCGTAATCCTTCGCCCACGTACCTGGAAGGCCCGGGCGGCCCACCCCATACTGGGCGAGCATCAGATCGAACACGGTGGTCACGAGGTGATCACCCACGCGCTTGGCGGGCACGCCACGGCGGATGATCGAGCCTTCGCCGCGGGGATCCTCGAAGCACGGGAGCGCCACCTCGACGCCCTCCGCGGCGGCGTCGTCGAGAAGCGTCAGCGCGGGCTTGATATCGCCGAGATCGAGGTTCCAGTTGCCCGCCCCATCCTCGGCGTAGCGGAATCCCATCGAGCCGTTGGGGACGGCGGTGCGGCCCGTCGCCTTGTCCCACATGACTGTCTTGAAGGCGGGATCGGTGAGGTGCGCGTGCTCGGCAAGATCGGCGGCCGTCACGAACTTGCCGGCTGTCAGCCCGTGCCCGTCCGGGTGCTCCACGAGCGTGACGAGCATCCCGAGATCGGTGTAGGTCTTGACGTAGTCGTCGAAGTACTCGACCGTGCGATCAACGAAGTTCTCCTTCAGGATCACGTGGCCCATCGCCATCGCCAGTGCGGCGTCCGTCCCCGCCTGCGCGGGGAGCCACTCGTCCGCGAACTTCACGTTGTCCGCGTAGTCCGGGCTCACCGTGATCACCTTTGTGCCGCGGTACCGAACCTCGGCCATCCAGTGTGCGTCCGGAGTGCGGGTGAGTGGAACATTGGAGCCCCACATCATGAGGTAGGTGGCGTCCCACCAGTCACCGGACTCGGGGACGTCAGTCTGATCGCCGAACATCTGCGGGCTTGCCACGGGAAGATCCGCATACCAGTCGTAGAAACTCGTCATCGCGCCGCCCATGAGGTGCGTGAAGCGGGTGCCGATGGCGTGGCTGACCATGCTCATCGCGGGGATCGGCGAGAAGGAGACGAGGCGATCCGGCCCGTATTCCTTGACAGTGTTCACGTAGCTGGAGGCGGCGATCTCGTACGCTTCCTTCCACGAAATGCGGACGAGCCCGCCCTTTCCACGTGCCGTCTGGTAGCGCCTGCGCTTGACGGGATCGGTGGAGATTTCTTTGAACGCCAGCACGGGATCACCGAGGCGCGCCTTAGCCTCGCGATACATCTCCATGAGCACGCCCCGGGCGTACGGGTAGCGCACGCGAGTGGGCGAGTAGGTGTA
>JAKDIE010000035.1 GCA_030450655.1 Ruaniaceae bacterium | reverse complement strand
CGATCCTCCCTGCGAGCGATCTTGCGGCAATGCTCGAGGCCGCGCGCCAGGAATGGAGCCTGGCACCGGGCGCCGAGGTGACCACCGAGGCGAACCCGGACACGGTGGACGAGGCGTACGCGCAGGCGCTTGCAGCGGCAGGGTTCACGCGGATGTCGATCGGCATGCAGAGCGCGGTGCCGCACGTGCTCGCCACGCTCGATCGCACCCACACGCCCGCCAACGTGGAGCGGGCAGTGGCCGCCGCCCGCCGCGCTGGGTTGCAGGTCTCGCTCGATCTGATCTACGGCGCGCCCGGCGAGAGCGCCGCAGACTGGCGCGCCAGCCTCGACGCGGCACTCGCCCTCGAGCCGGACCACATCTCCGCCTACGCCCTCGGCATCGAGCCCGGCACCAAGATGGGTGCCCAGCTGCGCCGCGGCGAGATCGAGGCAACCGATCCGAACGTGCTCGCCGAGATGTACGAGCAGGCCGACGACGCCCTCGTTGCGGCTGGGTATGCCTGGTACGAGATCTCGAACTGGGCGCGCGGGGATGAGTTCCGTTGCCGCCACAATCTCGCGTACTGGCGGGACGCCGATTGGTGGGGGATCGGGCCCGGTGCACACAGTCACGCGGGCTCGGCGCGCTGGTGGAACGTGAAGCACCCTCGTCCGTACGCCGAGCGGGTGGCGGCGGGCGAGCTGCCCATCGCGGATCGAGAGGACCTCAGCGCGGACTCGCGCGAGTTCGAACGGATCATGCTGGGTGTGCGCCTCGCCGAAGGGCTCGCGCCGCCGGTTGCGCGCACTGCCGAGTGGGATCGGGCCGTTGCCACACTGGTGATGGACGGGCTTGCCGAGGACGCCCCGGCCGAGGGCGGCGTCGTCGTCCTGACACGAACGGGCAGGCTTCAGGCCGACGCCGTGACGAGGCTGCTGACGGACCTGTGACGGGCCGTGTCACACCGGCACTGTAACGTTGCCCACGTGAATCCCTCCTCTCCGCGGATGTCTGCGGGCCGCTTTGCCGTGGGCATGTTCGGCTCGTCGATCCCGATCAACATGGTGCGAGCCTCGATGCTGCTGTACTACGTGGATCTGCGGGGGCTCGATGTGCGCGCATACGGCATCGTGATGGCGATCTACGCCGTCATCGACGCGGTTGACAACCCGGTGCTGGGCTACTTCTCGGATCGAACCCGGTCCCGGTGGGGCAGGCGCAGGCCGTGGCTCCGCCTTGCCGCACCCCTGATCGTGGCGAGCTTCATTGCGTTCTTCGCGGCGCCGCAGTCCCTGGACGGCATCGGACTCGTGATCTGGTTCGCGGTATTCGCGATTCTTACCGAGGCGGCTGATTCGATGTTTGCGGCGAATTACACGTCACTACTCCCGGAGGCCTTCCCGCGGGAACACGATCGCGCTCTGGCGAACGCGTTGCGGCAGGGTTTCCAGCTGCTCGCGATGGTGCTCTCCGTGGCCGTGACGCCGTGGCTCGCCACGCAAGTGCTTGGGACCCAGGACGAGACGATTGGATTCACGCGCACGGCGCTGATCTACGGCGCGATCGCGCTGGTGGCATTCTTCATCTTCGTGACGGGCGTGCGTGAGGATCCGGAGCGGCAGAAGGAGACTCCGCCGGGGTTCTTTCACTCGGTGGGGGACATCCTCAGGACGCCGCTGTTTTGGGCGGTGGGGATTGCCTCGGCGTGCTACCTGATTCCGCTGGCGATCACGCTGAGTGGGATGCAGCTCTACGTGAAGTACTCGCTGAGCTCGCACGTGGGGCACACCACCACGATCATGGGCGTGGCGATCGCCGTAGCCGCGTTGCTACTGCCCGTGTGGACCTCGCTCGTGCGCAGGTTCGGGGCGCCGCCGGTGTGGCGCGCCGGGTTCGTGGTGCTCGCGCTTGGCTACGTGCCGATGACGTTCGCACACACGCTGCCCGCGGCCATCTTCGGGACCTCGATCGTGGCGATCGGGTGGTCCGGCCTGCTGTCCTCGAATGACCTGATCCAGGCGCGGATCCTCGACGCCGATGCGCGCCGGCACGGAGTCCACCGCGAGGGCATCTTCATGTCCGCGTTCGGGGTCTTTGCGCGCCTCACCGGGGCGCTCAGCGGCGTTGCGCTCACCACGCTCGCGCTGATCTACGGCTACTACTCGGGGGAGAACCCCGGCGAGAACCCGGGCGACGCGTTCCGGCTCTACACGGCGATCTACCCGCTGATCTTCGCCACTGTGGGCGTGCTGATCTCGAACCTGATCAAGGTGCCGCGGCCCGGCGAGGACCTGGAGCCCGCGCCCTAATCCTCCTCCCGCGGGGGGCGGCCGGGGCGGCGCATCGGCGCGGCCTTGACGTTGCGGCCGGCGTCGCGAAGTGAATCCCGCAGCAGCTTCTCGATCAGCGCGTTGACGCTGCGCAGATCGTCCGCCGCCCACTTGGCCAATGCCTCGTGCACGGCGGGATCGAGCCGCAGCAGAATCTGTTTTCGGGTCACCCGTACAGCGTCCCGGTGTTGATCACGGGCGTGGTGCGCGAGTCACCACAGAGCACCACGAGCAGGTTCGAGACCATGGCGGCCTTGCGTTCGTCGTCGAGCTCCACGATCGAGTCCGCCTCGAGGCGTTCGAGCGCCTGTTCCACCATGCCCACGGCACCGTCCACGATGATCGAGCGCGCCGCGAGAACCGCCGAGGCCTGCTGGCGCTGCAGCATCGCGCTGGCGATCTCGGCGGCGTACGCGAGCGAGGAGATGCGCGTCTCGACCACCTCGATGCCGGCGATCGTCACGCGGGCCGCCACCTCCTCGGCGAGCTCGCCCGAGACGAGGTCCGTGGAACCGCGCAGGGACTCCTCGCCGGCGTCGGCGAAATCGTACGGGTGGGTCGTTGCGACGTGGCGCAGCGCGGATTCGGACTGCACCTTCACGAAGTCCTCGTAGGATTCGACCGCGAACACGGACTTGGCCGTATCGGCTACCTGCCAGACGACGATTGCGGCAATGTTGATCGGGTTTCCGTTGGCGTCATTGACTTTGAGCTCGTTGGATTCGAAGTTGCGGACCTTGACCGAGACCTTCTTTTTGGTGGTCAGCGGGATCGTGAGCAGCAGGCCCTGCGTGCGAATCGTGCCGATGTACCGGCCGAAGAACTGGAGAACTTTGGTATCGCCGGGGGACACGATCGTGAGCGAGGAGAGCAGCACCATCGCCAGGAGGAGACCGATGATGCTCACGGCCATCAAGGCGCCGCCGCCCTCGCCGGCGTCCAGCGTGGTTGCGGCCGCGATGACGCCCCAGATCGCGACCCCGAGCGTGATGAGCGCCACGAGCAGCGTGAGCCCACCCGATGCGGTCCACGCGGGGCGTTCCTCGACGAGAACGCGCGTGCCTTCGTGCCCCACGGGCCGGCCCGCGGCCTCGCCGCCCACCGAGACGTCGTCGCCAATTGGTGTGGTGTCCTGCGTCATGCCGCGCTCCTATTAATGAGATATCAATGTGATATCACATTAGCGCGCGATTGGAGCCTCAGTCAACCGCCGTGACGAAGTCGATCAGCTCCTCCATGCGGCCGAGGAGTGCGGGTTCGAGATCGCGATAATCGCGCACCCGCCCGAGGATTCGCTTCCACCCCATCGCGATATCCGCCTGATCGGCGTGCGCCCAGCCGAGCGCCGCGAGGGTGCCGTGCTTGATGTCCGTTGCGCGAGGCACGTGCGGCCACTCAGAGAGCCCAAGGCGTGCGGGCTTGATCGCCTGCCACACATCGATGTACGGGTGGCCGAGCACGAGCACGCCGCTGCGGTCCACACCACGCAGGGCCTCATCGACGAGGCGCGTCTCCTTGGACCCCGGCACGAAGTGGTCCACGAGCACGCCCGCTCGCCGTGTGGGGGACGGCTGGAAATCGCGCAGCACCTCCGCCAGGTTGTCCACGCCGTCGAGCATTTCGACGACGACGGCCACCTCCCGCAGATCGTCCCCCCAGATGCGCTCCACCAACTCGGCGTCGTGGCGGCCTTCCACCCAGATGCGGGACACCCGCGCCACCTTCGCCCGGCTGCGCGGAGCGGCAACGGAGCCGGACGCGGTCAGTCGGGGAGCGGCGTCCACCGTGGCCTTCGGTGGGGCGGCGATGATGGGGCGGCCATCCAGCCAGAACCCGGGTCCGAGCGGGAAGCCGCGTACTTTGCCGTGGCGATCCTCCAACTGTGCCACCCAAATGCCGCCGGCCTTCTCCACGCCCACAACGGCGCCCACCCAGCCGGTCTCGACGTCCTCGAGCACCATGCCGCGCTCCACGGGCACCTCGGGGAGTGCTTTCTTCGGGGGCGGGGACGTAAGCGGGTCGGTCTGATAGCGCACCCGGGAATCGTACGTGGAGCGCCGGCGCGATCCGCCGAGCCTCGCCGAGGCAACGGCGGCGTAGACTTGGCACTCTCGGAATGTGAGTGCCAGCGCGCGCGTTAACCTAGGAGGTGCGCCGAGTGATCGAGAGGAGGCCGCAAGTGAGTGACGATCGCCGTATGGACGTGCTCAGCGCCATCGTGCGCGATTACGTGGGCACGCGCGAACCCGTGGGCTCACGCGCCATCGTGGAGCGCCACGGCCTCGATGTCTCCCCGGCCACGGTGCGCAACGACATGGCCTACCTCGAGGAGATGGGCTACATCACGCAACCCCACACCTCGGCCGGCCGCATCCCCACGGACATGGGCTACCGCCGCTTCGTGGACCAGATCGCGCACCTCAAGCCGCTCACCCCGCCCGAGCGTCGCGCCATCGAGACCTTCCTCGAGCAGGCAGTGGACCTCAATGACGTGATGGAGCGCACCGCCCGCCTGCTCTCGCAGATCACGCGCCAGGTCGCCATCATTCAGTACCCGAGCCTGGAGCGTTCGGTACTTCGCCACCTCGAATTGGTGCCGTTGGGGGAGAGGCGCCTCCTCGTCGTCGTCATCATGGAGTCCGGTCGCGTTGAGCAGAGGACGATTGAGGCCGACGCCGATCCCCACGATCTCTCGGAAGTCCGGGCAGCGCTCAACGAGGCTTTGGCGGGCAAGCGCCTCGCCGAGTTCCCGAACCAGGTGGCGGCCCTGATCGATTCGGTGCGCCCCGAGGTGCTGCCGCTCGCTCGGATCGTGGCCGAGCATCTCGTGCGCGCCCTCGAACTCGACTCCGAGGACCGCATCGTCCTGGCCGGCACGGGCAACCTCGCTCGCGCCACGATCGACTTCCCGCACACGATCGAACCCGTCCTCGACGCGCTTGAGGAGCAGGTGGTGATGCTCCGCCTGATCACCGAGATGACGCGCGACGACGAGGTGGTCGCCGTATCGATTGGTGCCGAGAATCGCCACGACGGCCTGCGCGAGGCCTCGCTCGTCTCGACCGCGTACATCGCCGAGACCGCGGTGGGTTCGCTCGCCGTTGTGGGCCCCACCCGCATGGACTACCCGGGGACGATGGCCGCGGTGCGTGCCGTTTCGCGGTATGTTTCCAGACTCTTGAACGGCCGCTAAGGCTCAACCCACAGCATGCAAAGGACACTGAGTGAGTAACTTCTACGAGACCCTCGGAGTGAGCACCACCGCCACCCCCGAGGAGATCAAGCGCGCCTACCGCAAACTAGCGCGCGAAACCCACCCGGACGTGGCCGGAGAGGCCAGCGCCGATCGGTTCAAAGACGTCTCACGCGCGTACGAAGTCCTCTCGGATCCCGAGAAGCGCCAGTTGTATGACATGGGCGGAGAGTCAGCACTGAGCGGTAACCGCGGTGGCGGCGGCGCGGGCGCGAACTTCGGCTTCACGGACATCTTCGAGACGTTCTTCGGCGGCGGCGCCGCCCGCCCCTCCGGACCAGTCCCGCGGGGACGCCGCGGCCAGGACGCCATCGTGACGCTCAACATTTCGCTGCCGGAAGCCGTCTTCGGTGCGCAGCGCGAAATCACGGTCAACACTGCGGTGACCTGCCCCACCTGCCACGGCTCGTGTTGCCGCCCCGGCACCTCCCCACAGACCTGCTCGGCCTGCCAGGGCCGCGGCTCGGTCCAGCGCGTTGCGAACTCATTCTTGGGCCAGATCATGACCACGAGCCCGTGCTCGGTGTGCCGCGGCCACGGCACGATCATCACCGATCCGTGCACCGAGTGCTCCGGCGACGGCCGCGTGCGCTCGCGCCGCACGATCAACATTGACGTTCCCGCCGGAGTCGAATCCGGAAACCGCATGCGCATGCCCGGATACGGCGAGGTGGGCCCCGGCAACGGCCCCGCCGGTGATCTTCACGTGGAGTTCCGCGTGGCCGCGCATGACGTGTTCTCGCGGCAGGGCGACGATCTGGTCTGCTCCGTCTCGGTCCCGTTCACGGCGGCCGCCCTCGGCACCACGATCACGCTGGAGACCCTGGACGGGCCGCGGGATGTCACGCTCAAGGCCGGCACGCAGGCAGGCGACGTCCACACGATTCGCGGCCTCGGCGCGGCACGCATCCACCGCGGCACGCGCGGCGATGTCAAGGTATTTGTTGACGTCACGGTCCCGAAGAAGCTCTCCGAGCGCGAGAAGGAACTGCTCCGCGAGCTCGCCGAACTGCGGGGAGAAGAAATCCACGAAGTCACGCCAGGCGCCGGCATCTTCTCCCGCCTGAAGGAGAAGATGGGCCTGTGACAGCGCCCGTGTTCCTCACCGATCTCCGCGGCTCCCGGCCCGGGGATTCCATCACGGTTGAGGGACCCGAGGCCGCCCACGCCCATGTGATGCGCATCGCCGCAGGCGCTCGCATCGATCTGGTCGATGGCGCTGGTCTCCGGGCGCGCTGCACGGCCGCCTCGGTGGACCGCGAGCGGCTGATCGCCCACGTTGAGGAGGTTCGGCCCGACGACGACGGCGGCCCCCAGATCATCCTCGTCCAGTCCCTCACAAAGCACGGGGGAGACGAGGACGCCATCGCACGCGCCACCGAATGTGGCGCGGACGCGGTGATCCCGTGGGCAGCGGATCGCTCCATCGCGAAGTGGCCGGCCGCCAAGGCCGAGCGCGCGGCCGCCAAGTGGCGCACTGCGCTGCTGGCCGCCATGAAGCAGTCCCGCCGCGCACGCCTGCCGCAGCTCCACCCGCTCGTCACCAGCACCGCACTTCCACAGCGCGTCGTGGCAGCAACCGCCGCGGGCGCCACCGTGCTCGTGCTGCACGAATCTGCCACCGTGCCCCTTCACCGGGCCGAGATGACCGGGGAGGTGTGGATCGTCGTCGGGCCAGAAGGTGGCATCAGCGATCAGGAATTGCAGGCGTTCACGCAGGCCGGAGCCACGCTCGTGCGGGCAGGGCAGCCGGTGATGCGTGCCTCCACTGCGGGCGCGATCGGGGTTTCGCATGCCGCGCGCGGTCTCGGCCGCTGGGAGATCGTAGACTGAGCGCAGCATGACACAACCTGAAACCGTCACATATCGCGTCACTATCCCCGAGGACGTCCACCCGATCGCGCTCTTCGGCGCCAATGACGAGGTCCTGCGCGCCGTCGAAGAGGGCTTCCCCGGGGTTGAGGTTCACGCGCGCGGATCCCTCCTCACGCTCACCGGTCAGGTGGGTGACGTGGCCACCGCGCAGAGACTCATCGAGGAACTGATCCGCGTGGCACGCGCGGGCACGCCGCTCGCGGGCCCAGACGTGGCGCGCGCGATCCACATGCTCACCTCGGACACCCACTCGCCGGCCGAGGTGATGACCACGAACATCGTCTCCTCACGTGGCCGTACGATTCGTCCCAAGACGGCCGGGCAGAAGAGCTACGTGGACGCGATCGACGCGAACACGATCACGTTCGGCATCGGTCCCGCGGGCACGGGAAAGACCTACCTGGCGATGGCGAAGGCCGTCTCGGCGCTGCAGGCGAAATCGGTCAACCGGATCATCCTCACGCGTCCCGCCGTGGAGGCGGGGGAGAGGCTCGGGTTCCTGCCGGGCACGCTGAACGAGAAGATCGATCCGTACCTTCGGCCGCTCTACGATGCGCTGCACGACATGATCGATCCCGATTCGATCCCCAAACTCATGGAGGCCGGCACGATCGAAGTGGCGCCGCTCGCGTATATGCGCGGCCGCACGCTCAATGACGCCTTCATCATCCTGGACGAGGCGCAGAACACGTCGCTTGACCAGATGAAGATGTTCCTCACCCGCCTCGGATTCAACTCGAAGGTGGTGGTCACGGGTGACGTGACGCAGATCGATCTGCCCGGCGGCATGCGTTCGGGACTCAAGGTGGTCCAGGAGATTCTCGAAGGCATTGACGATGTCGCGTTCTGCCGGCTCACGTCTGCGGACGTGGTGCGCCACCGCCTGGTGGCCGAGATTATCGACGCCTACGAACGATGGGAAATGCCGCGATGAGCGCCGAGGTCATCAACGAGTCGTCACACACGATCGACGAAGAGGAGTTCGCGGCGCTGGCACGATTCGTCACGGACGCGATGTACCTCCACCCGCAGTGCGAGCTCACCATCATGTTCGTGGATGAGGACGAGATGGAGCAGCTCCACGTGCGCTGGCTCGATCTGCCCGGCCCCACGGACGTGATGAGCTTCCCGATGGACGAGTTGCGCCCCGGCCGCGATGGCAGCCTCGCCCCCGCCGGCGTGCTCGGCGACGTGGTGGTGTGCCCCTCGGTCGCGGCCGCTCAGGCGCGCGAGGCCGGCCACTCCACGGTCGAAGAGATGCTGCTGCTGACGATCCACGGCATCCTGCACCTCCTTGGCTTCGACCACGCCGAGCCCGAGGATGAGCGCGAGATGTTCGCGATCCAGCGATCGTTGTTGCTCACGTTCCTGGCGCAGCGATGATCGATAACATCCCCGAGTTCGCGCTGCTTCCGCTCGCACTCGTCGCGATAGTCCTCGCCTTCGTGCTTTCCATGGCCGAGGGCGCCCTCCACAGGATCACGCGGGCCGCAGTGGCCGAGATGCGCCATGAGGGTAAGCGCGGCGCGAACTCCGTGGAGCGAATCGTGGACGAGCGCCGCCGCGCGATCGTGGGCGTCTCCTTCTTCCGGCTCCTCTTCGCCCCTGCCGGCGGTTCACTCGTCTCGCGGCTCG
>JAKDIE010000291.1 GCA_030450655.1 Ruaniaceae bacterium | reverse complement strand
CTCTCGGGAATCCTTGTGCCGCTGGTGGTCGCCGCGATCCTCGGCATCGTGCTCGAACCGTTGGTCTCGTGGCTCGAACGGCGGCGGATCCCCTCGGCGCTCGCGGCGGCGATCGGGCTCTTGACGGCGATCCTCGTGGGTGGGCTGATGGTCTATCTGGTGATCGCCGGATTCATACAGCAACTCCCCGAGATCACGCGGCAGCTCATGACCGGCTGGAGCGCGTTCATGGAGTGGGGCCGTGGACTCGAACTCGATCTGGTGCTGCTCGAACGGATCCGCGAAATGGTCCTCACCTACGCGCAGAGGGTGAGCCAGGGCGTCGTCGGGTTGGTTGGGAGCACGCTGGCCGGCGCCATCTCGTTGATCATGGGCACCTTCTTCAGCCTCTTCTTCCTGTTCTTCGTGTTGAAGGATCTGCGGCGCTTCAGCGGATGGTTCTCCCGCACCACCTCGATCGAACTGGTCCTTGTGGACCGGATCAAGGACCTCTCGCAAGAGGCGATGCAGGGGTACTTCAAAGGAACGGCGCTGACGGCGATCATCACCGGCCCGATCTTCATCCTGCCCCTGCTGATACTGAACATTCCTCTGATCGTGCCGATCTCGGTCCTCTACTTCTTCCTTTCGTTCATCCCGTATATCGGCGCATGGATCACGGGTGCCTTCGCGATTCTCATCGCCTTCGGCTCGGCGGGCCCGATGGGTGCACTGATCGTAGCGGTGAGCTTCGTCATCTCGAACGGGACGATTCAGAGCGCCGTCGGTTCGTGGGCCCTGGGTAGCTCGCTCTCGCTACACCCGGTGTTGGTTCTCCTGTCCACCATCGTGGGGGGAACGATCGCCGGACTCTTGGGCATGGTCCTTGGCCCCCCGATGGCGGCTGCGATCGTGAAGTCCGTGGCCGCGGTGCGCGAGCACAACGCCGGCATCGCGGGCCCGCCGATCGAAACGGCGCCCAAGCTTGCTTAAGAGCCTCTCGCGTCGCGTCTGGTAAGTCTGGGGTACCCAAGAGCGCTCTTGGGTACCCCAGACTTACCAGACATGACCGCGCATGCCGTAGCTACTACAACGGCGTGACCCGCAGCCACACGATGGCATGCGCGTCGAGCGCCACCCCCGTGCTGAGGTCGTGAGATTCGCCGGTGATCAGGTCCTGCGCCGCCGGTTCGAAGCCGGAGAGGGTGCGTGGAGTGACGCGCGAGGGGTCGTCATCGAAGTTGGCCAGCACGAGGATGCGCGTGCCCTCGCCCGGACGCTGATAGCCGAGGATGCGGCCGTTGCTGGTCTGGAACTCGATCAGCTCGTTGCCTGCGAACTCGGGCGTCGCGGCCCGCACGCGCAGTAGGTGGGTGAGCCGGCCGAAGATGCGGCCGGACATCGTGCGCGGATCGTGCCGCACCTCGTACGCCTCGCGTGGCCGCCGGGGCCGATTCACCCAGCGGCTATCGCCCGCCTCGGCGGGCCGATTGCGGTAATAGTAGTCGTTGAGTTGACCCACCTCGTCGCCAAGGTAGAGCAGCGGGAGCCCACCGGTGGACAGCGCCACGGCATGGGCCAGAACGAGCCGGTCCTCGCCGCCGTCGTCCCCCTTCTCCACCCCAGCAAGCGACGCCGCGGTGCCTGCCACGCGTGCATCGCCCGTCTTCGGGTTCTCCTGGAACGGGACGCCGCGTGCGAATCCGCCACTGAACCGGCCCACATAGAAATCGTTGAGGAAGCGGCGATGCGTGGCGCCGTTGATGCCGAGCCGCGTTGCGTCCTCGTCCGAGAACGTCCACCCGATGTCATCGTGGCTGCGCACGTAGTTCACCCACGAGGTGCCGGTGGGTAGCGAGTGGCGGTCCACGAGCGCGTGGTTGAGGAGGCGAGCATCCCGCGTGGCGAGGGCCTCCCAGGTGAGCGCCATCTGCAGCGGGTTGTAGGAGAGCTGACATTCGCCGGGGGAGATGTACTGAATCACCTCGTCCGGGTGCACGATCGCTTCGGATTTGAACAGCAGGCTCGGCGCCGCCATCCGCAGCACTGAGTTGAACGCCTGCAGCAGGAGGTGTGCCTCGGGGAGGGATTCGCACGGGGTGCCCAGCTGCTTCCAGATGAAGGCCACTGCGTCCATGCGTAGAATCTCCACGCCCTGATTGGCGAGGAAGAGCATCTCGCCCGCCATCGCCCGGAACACCGCCGGGTTGGCGTAGTTCAGATCCCACTGGAAGTGGTAGAAGGTGGACCAGATCCACCGGCCGTCCGGGAGCTGGATGAAGGAACCGGCGTGATCGTCCGGGAAGATCTCGCGCGTGTGCCGCTCGTATGCGTTCGGCATCTCTCGATCGGGGAACACCAGGTAGAAGTCCTCGTACCCGGGCTCGCCCGCAACGCATTTGGTGGCCCACTCGTGCTCGTTGCTGGTGTGGTTGAAGATGAAGTCGACCACGAGCGAGATCCCCGCCTCGCGCAGCTTGGTCGCCAGAGCCAGCAGATCGTCCATCGTTCCCAGGCGCGGATCGATCTCCCGGTAGCTGCTGACTGCGTACCCGCCATCGTTCTCACCCTCCGGCGAACGGAAGAGCGGCATCAGGTGCAGGTAGGTGAGGCCCAACTCCTGGAAATACGGGATCTGCTCGGCCACGGCGGCGAGCGACCCTGCGTAACGATCCGCGTAACAGACGCCGCCGAGCATGCGCTCGGACTCGAACCAGGTGGGGGTG
>JAKDIE010000290.1 GCA_030450655.1 Ruaniaceae bacterium | reverse complement strand
CTTAGCCCTTGACGGCGCCCTGCGTCACGCCCTCCATGACCCACCTCTGCGTGAAGAGGTAGACCACGATGGCGGGTGCCATGGCCATGAGGTACGAGGCGAAGGAGACGTGGTAGTTGTTGCTGAACTGCGTTTGGAAGAGGTTCTGCCGCACGGGAAGGGTCTGCAGGGCCGGGTCCGAGATGATCAGCGACGGCATCATGAAGTCGTTCCAGGCGTAGAGGAATGCGAAGATTCCCACGGTTGCGCTCATCGGCGCGAGGAGCGGGAAGATGATCTTCCAGAACGTCTGCCAGGTGGTGGCGCCGTCGATCCGCGCGCTCTCTTCGAGTTCCAGCGGGATTGAGCGCAGGAACGCGGTGAACAGCAGCACGCTGAAGCTCAGCTGGAACATCGTGGCGAGCAGGATCACGCCGAATGGGTTATCGAGTCCGATGCGCCCGGTGAGCTGGATCTGCGGCAGGGCCACCACGGGGAACGGGATGAACATCGCCGCGAGCAGGTAGAAGAACGAGTAGCGGAACAGCTTCCGGTCCCAGTTCCGCACGATCGCGTACGAGGCGAACGCGGCGAGGATGATCGTCAGGAACACCGTTCCGGCGGTGACGAACAGCGAGATTCCGGCGCCCACCGGGAACTTGGTGAGGTTCCAAGCCTCGACGAAGCCTTCGATACTGAAGGGACTGGGGAATGAGAACGCGTTCCCATCCACGGCCTGCGCCTGCGTCTTGAACGCCATCGAGATCGTCACATAGAGCGGCAGGAGCACGGTGATGGTGCACAGAATCAGGATCGTGGTGGCGGACCCGTTGAACCGCTCCCTTGCTACTTTTGCTGGCTTTGACATTAGAGCGCGCTCCTTCCGCGAGTCAGCGAGAGCTGAAGAACAGAGATGATGATGGTGATGATGAAGAAGATCGTCGCGTTGGCCATCTGGTAGGAGTAGTCGCCGCCGTTGAATCCCGCAATGATGGTCATCGCGATGCTTCGGGTGGCGGTGCCGGGCCCGCCGTTGGTCAAACCGACGATGATGTCATAGGCATTCAGGAAGTTCTTGAAGCCGAGGATGAAGTTGATCACCACGTACCCGAACACGAGCGGAACGGTGATCCGCAGCAGTTGCTGGCTCTTGTTCGCGCCGTCGATTGCCGCCGCCTCGTACACGTCCCCGGGGATCGAGAGGATTCCGGCGATGTAGATCAGGAGCGTTCCGGGGATCGCCTGCCAGGCAGTCACGATCACGATCGCGATCCATGCGAGATCGGGGTTCGCCAGGAGGCTCGTCTCCAGCCATGAAATGCCGACGGCGGACCCGGCGGCAGGCAGGGAGTTCGAGAACAGGAAGTTGAACACGTACGCGATGATGATGCCCGAGATCACCATGGGGATCACGAAGATCGTGCGCAGGCCGGTCTTGAACCGGATCTTCGCCGTGAGCCCCACCGCCAGCATGAACGCGATGACGTTGACGACCACAACGGTCGCCAGCGCGAAGCCGAACGTGAAGAGGTAGCTCTGCAGAACGGCAGGATCGCTGAACAACGCAATGTAGTTGGTGAGTCCGATCATCTCCCACGTGCCGATACCGATCGAGTTCGTGAAGCTGAAGAAGATTCCGATGGCGCCGGGCAACGTGATCGCGAGCGTGAACAGGAACACGGCTGGAATCAGGAAGAAGTAGTAGAGGGGCTCCACCTTGCGCCGTGGAGGCGCGATCTTCGCGGCGGACCGCTTGGTTGTGGTCGTGGTGCTCATGACGAGGACTCCTCTGTCTGGACGGTGGGCGCAGGCTGGCGGAACGCGAGGCGCGCCCAGTCGGCGTCCATGATGGCAAGGGTGCTGGCGGCGTCGTCGCCCAAAACCATGGCCTGCGTGTAGTTGAAGACGGGAATCGTCTTGGGGACGAGAACCGACGGGCCCTGATAGAACTGGCCGTTGTTGTAGTACTCGATCATGCCTTCGATACGCGGATCGTCCGGGGGCGCCGCCTCTGTGGTGGGCGTGAACCCGAGCTGCGACGCGTTGTATTCGGCGATCTTTTCCGGTTGGAAGAGGAACTGCAGGAAGTCGCGGGCGGCCTCCTGGTGGGTTCCGGCCGCAGGAATGAAGGCCGCGAGATCCATGTTCACACGCACCTTCAGATCCGCCGGATCGTCGGTCATCGGCATCGGGAATGTCCCGAGCTCAAGATCCGGCGCGGTCTTGGCGATCTCGCTGAACGCCCACGGTCCCTGCAGGTACATCGCGGCCTTGCCCTGCGCGAACGCCAGGTTTCCGTCACCATATCCACGGGAGGCGGCATCGGCATTCACGTAGTTGTCCGCGAGGTACTGCATCTTCTCGGATGGCTCAAGGAAGTCGTTCTGGAACGAGACGGGGGAGTCTGGGCCCACATCCTCGCCCTGCAGTGCGAGATCGTTGAAGAACTCAAGGACGTCGAGCGAGCCGCCCACCGAGTAGTCGTACCAGCCCTGGCCCACCGTCCAGTCGTCTTTGAACGTGCCGTAGAAGGGCGTCACGCCGTTGTCGAGGAGGGTGTCGCTGACGGCGATGAGCTCGTCCCACGTCTGGGGAACCTCGAGACCGTACTCCTCGAAGATCTCCTTGTTGTAGATGACGGAGGCCGACATCACGGAGTACGGCAGCGCGCTGATCTGGCCGGGGCACACGCCGTACTGATCGATGAGGGGCCACAGCTCCTCCTTGAT
>JAKDIE010000289.1 GCA_030450655.1 Ruaniaceae bacterium | reverse complement strand
ACAACGTTGCGCTGAATGTTTTGCTCACCGGCTCTGCGACGAGCATTCTGAGGACACATAACCGCGAACGAATGGAAAACACGATGCGGAAATCACGAATTGCGGCAGCAGGTCTGGCGCTCCTCTTGGGGGCATCCCTAGCTGCGTGTGGCGGCGACACGGCCGAGACCCCCGCCGGCGAGGCCGATCCCACCACTGGCGCCACCGAGGGGGACCCGGCGGCCGAAGCCGGTTCGGACCTTGACCTTGCTGCGTACAACGCGATCATCGACGGCGGGGCAGTGGCGGACGATGCCACGATCGCCGCGAGCGAGTGGGCCAGTGCTGTGAAGGAAGCCGGCGTGCTCCGCGTGGGCGGTACCGAGACCTCGAACCTCTTCTCGATCCTCAACCCGGCCGAGGGCAGGGTTGTGGGCTTTGACGCGGGCATCTCGCAACTCCTCGCAACCTACATTCTGGGGGAGCCGGAAACGAACCTCACCCAGGTGGCGGTGGACACCCGCGAGACCCTCCTGCAGTCCGGTGACGTGGACACCACGATCGCCACGTACACGATCAATGCGGCGCGCGCCGAGGTCATCTCGTTCGCCGGTCCGTACTATTCGTCTCAGGGCGGCATCCTCGTCTCCTCCTCGAATACGGACATCAACTCGCTTGAGGACCTGGCTGGCAAGACCGTGGCCACTCAGGCTGCGTCCACCGGTGAGGATCTGATCGCGGAGTTCGCTCCTGATGCCACGATTCTCCCGTTGCCGGATCACGCTCAGGCAGTGGAGGCCGTCAAGAACGGAAACGCGGACGCGTACGTGATTGACCAGACGCTGCTCCTCAACGCCGTGCTCCAGGAGGCTGGAGCGGTCAAGGTGGTGGGCGAGGCGTTCGGTCCTGAGGACCGCTACGGCATTGGGCTGCCGCTTGGTTCGGATGGCGTCGAGTTCGTGAACGCGTTCCTTGACGAACTGATCGCGGATGGCACCTGGGCGAACCTCTGGCAGGTCACGATCGGAGACCGTACGGGCGTCTCCGAGGCTCCCGCCGCTCCCACACCAGGCGAGACGGGCCTGAACTAAGCTCGATTGGCCCGCCTTGTGGCGGGCCAATCGTGTCTCTAGGACCTCGCGGAAGGGGTGAGACATGGACGTGATCTTCGGTCAGTACGCAAGTGAGCTGATCGCCGGGGTACTCCTCACGTTGCAGTTCACCCTGATCGGATTCGTTGGCGGATTCGCGGTGGGTACCGTGCTCGCGATCTTCCGAGTTTCGCCAATCGCCCCCCTTCGCATTGCCGGCACGATCTACGTCGAGTTCTTCCGGAACGTGCCGCTCGTTGCCCTGTTGCTTCTCGTGGTCTATGGGCTGCCGTATGCCGGTGTGAACCTCGGATACTTCTGGTCCGTGATCCTGGCGATCGTGTGTGTCGGCGCGGCGTTCGCGTGTGAGACCTTGCGCACCGGCATCAACGCCGTCGACAAGGGACAGGTGGAGGCGGCGCGTGCGCTCGGGCTCGGCTTCCTGGGCATCGCCCGGAACCTCGTGGTGCCGCAGGCCTTGCGCACGGTGATCGGGCCGATGGTGACGCTGTTCATCGGGATACTGCTCTCTTCCTCGCTCGCGGCAGTGGTGGGCATGCGCGAACTCACGGCCACCATGGCCTACGTCAACAACCGCGAGGCGCTTGGGCTGACCCCGTTTATGGTGGCCGGAGCGATCTACATAATCCTCTCCCTCAGTGCGGCGGGGGTTGGGGCGACGCTCGAGAAGAGACTGCGGGTGCTGCGATGAGTAGTGCGCACGCCATCTTCGATGCTCCTGGACCGCGCGGGAGGCGCATCACTCGTGTGGTGACACTCTTCTCGATCGTTTTCGTTCTCGGGATGGGCGCCCTCGTGATCTGGCAGCTCGCTCGTACCGGTCAGCTTGCCGCCGATAAGTGGACCACATTCACCGAACCCGCCATCCTCCGTTACCTCGGCAACGCGCTGAAGAACACCGCATTCGCGGCTCTCGGTGCGGCGGCGATCGGACTGCCGCTTGGCGCGGTTCTGGCGCTCGGCAGGCTCTCTCGGCGGGCGATACTCAGGTGGCCCGCCACCGTGGTCATCGAGACACTTCGCGCCGTCCCGGTGCTACTCGTGATCTACGTGTTCATGTTCGCATTGCCGCAGTATGGCATCAGCCTGAGCATCTACGCGAAGCTCGCCATTCCTATCGGCCTGTGCGCGGCGGCTGTGATGGCTGAGGTGTTCCGCGCGGGAGTGCTGGCCGTGCCGAAGGGACAGACCGAAGCAGCCCTCGCCGTCGGCATGCGCTCGCGAGCCGTGATGATGTTCGTGGTATTCCCACAGGCCATACGGATCGTGATCCCGGCGCTCGTGGCTCAGGCCGTTGTGGTTGTCAAAGACACGGCTTTTGGGTACGTGGTGAGCTACCCGGAACTGATGCAGGCGGGGCGCGTCCTCGTGGCCAACACGAGCGATCTGATCCAGACGTACTTTGTGATCACTGTGGTTTACGTGCTCGTGAACATGGCGATCTCGTGGCTCGCGCACCGGCTCGAGAGGCGGATGAGCGGATCGAAGGAGACCAAAATCCCGCTGCTGCCACGGCGTGGTTTCCTCTCGGAGTCCTCCTGAGGCGAGGCGCCATCACATGTCCACGGCCACCCGATCAACAGCCTTTTCTCGTGCTGCCGCGAAGATCACGCGGCGTTGA
>JAKDIE010000288.1 GCA_030450655.1 Ruaniaceae bacterium | reverse complement strand
ATGCCGCACCCCGAGCACGCGGTCGAGTCGGGCTTTGGGCCCGACGGCGTCCTCGGTCCCCGCACGGGCGTGGACGGCCAGGGATTCTTCGATTCAATCCTGCAACGGGTCTACGCGAGGTAACCGGTCAAACCCCGCAGTTCAACGGCGTTAGCGAATTTCCAAGCCAATTCTCTACACATTGCGGATCGTCACGAATTCTGTGACGATTGTCAATATGAAGAGAGAGCTGGGAGTGGTCAAGGCAGCTGATTCCGCGGACTGGCTACTCTCACGCGGCATCGCATCAGCGACCACCTCGGACCTCGCCCAGATGTTGGGCGTCGATGAGGATCAGGTGCGTCGGCGGCTGCATAGTCGTGTCAGTCGCGGCGAATGGGTGATGCCGGTTCGTGGACTCTGGATTCCCATACCTCCGGAGTACCGAACGTGGGGTGCGCCCGAAGGGATCGAGATCATCGATGTGATGATGCGGCATCTCGGGGCGAGCTACTACGTCGGTTGGCTCTCGGCAGCGCAGGTCCATGGTGCTTCGCACCACGCGCCGCAGGTGTTCCAGGTTGCGGTGGATAAGCAGGTCCGCAATCGAATTGTGGGTCGAACCCGATTCGAGTTCGCTCAACGAGACGTGGACACGATCCCTGTTGAATTGCGTCCCACACGTTCCGGTTCGGTGAGGGTTTCGACCGCCGCCGTAACGTGCCTCGATCTTGCCAGCGATGTCGCTCGCGGCGGCGGTATCGATAACATCGCAACGGTCTTGATCGAGCTCTCCGACGAGGGGCATCTCGACGTCTCGGAGCTCTCGGCGCTGTCCACGAGGTTTCCCGCTGCGGCCGGGCGTCGCGTCGGATATGTGCTGGATCGATATACCGGGAGAACGGACTTGGAGGAACTGCGCGCTGTCGTCAGGAATGCAACCCTCACGCCCTCTCGGCTTGATCCAACGCGTGATGCCGCTGGTGCGATTGATTGGAACTGGCAGGTGTACGTGAACCGAGAACTGGAGCCGGACTCATGATCCCCAGAGATGCGATCACGGCCTGGGGCGTCGACCATAGGTGGCCACAAGCCTACGACGTCGATGCTGCGGCGGACCTTGTCGGCAGGGTTCTATTGGCGCGTCTGGACGAAGCGTGAGGCAGTGATGTTCGCACGAACCCGAACGGCTCGGCCCGCAACGTCGCCGGCGTGTGCAACGAGGAGGGCAACGTGGTGGGCCTGATGCCGCACCCCGAGCACGCGGTCGAGTCGGGCTTTGGGCCCGACGGCGTCCTCGGTCCCCGCACGGGCGTGGACGGCCAGGGATTCTTCGATTCAATCCTGCAACGGGTGTACGCCCGGTAAACGGGTCAATAACGCACGGAAGACGAGGGTGCGGCGCTCTGTGTCGTTGGGCACAAAATCTGACATCTGCCTGCGCGCGCGTTAGATTAGCACTGTCCCTACCCCTCAAGGAGAGCCCTAACAACCGTGGAACTACGCGAATATATCCGGATCTTCCACAAGAGTTGGATTCTCATCGTGGCGGCCACCCTGCTCGGTCTGGGCCTCGGCGCTGTCGCCTCGCTCGCCGCCACACCGCAGTACGAGGCGCGTACGCAGCTGTACGTCTCGGTGCAGTCGGATGTGGGCAGCACGGGTGATCTCGTGCAGGGAACGAACTATGCTCGCCAGATCGTTGGCAGCTATGTCGATGTGGTCCGCACGGGAATCGTGCTGGATCCGGTGGCCGAGCAACTCCAGCTCGACATCACGGGCGCCGAGCTCGCAAGCTACGTCACGGCTAGCTCTCCCACGAACACGGTCCTGATCAACATCACGGCGTCGAGCCCGGATCCCGAACAGGCCGCGCTGATCTCGAACGCCGTTGGTGAGAGCTTCAAGGACGTGGTGCGCAACGATCTCGAGCCGGAGCGCGCGTCCGGCCAGAGCCCAGTGAGCCTCACCACCACGCAGGTGGCCCTCACCCCCACGGCGGCGGTGAGCCCCAACACCCCGGTGAACCTGGCCCTCGGTCTGCTACTGGGCCTCGCGGTGGGCGTGGGCGTGGCGGTGCTGCGCTCCACGCTCGATACGCGCATCCATTCGTTGCATGACATCGAACAGATCACGGATAAGCCGCTGATCGGCGGCATCGTGGACGATCCCGATGCCCAGAAGAACCCGCTGATCGTGCACGCCCAGCCAAACAGTGGCCGCGCGGAGTCGTTCCGGGCGCTGCGCACGAACCTCCAGTTCTTGAACGTGGGCTCGCAGAACCGAGCCTTCGTGATTACGTCCTCGGGTCCAGGTGAGGGCAAGTCCACCACGGCCGCGAACCTCGCGTTTTCGTTAGCTCAGACTGGCTCGCGGGTGGCACTTATTGAGGGCGATCTGCGCCTGCCCATGGTCTGCCAATACCTCGGCATCGAGGGCGGCGCAGGCCTCACGGACGTGCTCATCGGCAAGGCCACACTCAACGATGTTCTCCAGCGCTGGGGCCGTACGCAGCTCTACGTGCTCCCGGCGGGTCGCACTCCTCCGAACCCGAGCGAGCTCCTCGGCTCAGCCGAGATGGAGAAGGTGGTCGCCACCCTGAACGAGCACTTCGATTACGTGATCATTGACGCGCCGCCGTCCCTGGCGGTCACGGACGCCGCAGTGATGGTTAGCATGACTGCCGGGATACTCCTCGTTGTGGCCGCTGGCCGCACAACGAAGCAGGCATTAG
>JAKDIE010000287.1 GCA_030450655.1 Ruaniaceae bacterium | reverse complement strand
GTCAGGCTTTTTTGGCCCAAACCCAATCACTCAGCCCCAACTTCCACCTTTCAGGGGCGGGACGGCACGGAAGCGAGCGAAGTGCTCGGCTCAATTGGCCGCCGAGAATTACCGAGGCGCGACGAGGTGGAAGAATAGGCGCCATGCACTATCCCGCCCGCGCCGTGGTGAACCTCGCGGCCATCCGCCACAACGTTGCGACCCTCGCGGCGCGCACGGACGCGGCGTTCATGGCCGTGGTGAAGGCCGACGGCTACGGCCACGGCGCCACCGAGGTTGCCCGTGCCGCAGCCGAAGCCGGCGCCACCTGGATCGGCGTGGCGCAGGCCACCGAGGCCCTCGCGATCGCCCGCGAGGTCCCCGGCCCCACGATGCTCACCTGGATCTACAGCCCGACGGCGGATCTCACTCCCGTGGTGCAGGCCGGCATCCACATCTCCATCTCAACCCCCCAGCAGGCCGCCCAGGTGGCCGCCGCCGCCTCGAAGGCAGGCGTCCGCGCGCAGGTGCACCTGAAGATCGATACGGGCATGGCGCGCGGCGGCTCGCGCATCGAGGACTGGGCCGCGTTCATCCGGGACGTCCTCGGGCGCCGCGAGCTCGAACCGGTCGCCGTCTGGTCCCACCTCGCGCGCGCCGACGAACCCCACGATCCAACGACAGCCGCGCAACTCGAACTCCTCGAACGTGCGGACGCCGCCGCAGTCACGCTCGGGCTCGGCCACCACATCCGCCACCTCGCAGCCTCCGCCGGCCTCATGTTCCACCCCGCCACCCACCTCGATCTGGTGCGCGCGGGCGTGGCGATCTACGGCCTCCCGCCGGACGGCTCCCACCCGCGCGAGCACGGCCTCGTGCCCGCGATGCGACTGGAGGCCGAGATCTTCCAGGTCAAGCACGTCCCGGCCGGAACCCCGGTCTCGTACGGGCACATCGCCACGGTTGGCCCAACGTGGCTCGCAGATATCCCGCTCGGCTACGCGGATGGGATTCCCCGCCAGGCGTCCAACGCCGCCGTCGTCGGGCTCAATGGCCACACGCTGCCACAGGTGGGGCGGATCTGCATGGACCAGTTCGTGATCGATCTCGGCGACGCGCACGCGGCGGCGGGGGACACCGTGACGCTCTTCGGCCCGGACGGCCCGTTCGCCGAGGACTGGGCCCGCGCCGCGGGAACGATCAACTACACCATCGTCACGCAGCTCGGCCCGCGCGTGCCGCGGGTCTACCTCGATGCGCCGATCGAAGGAGGAACGTGGAACTGACCATCGCCACCTCCGCCGCGATGCGGGAGTTCGGCCGGAACCTCGCCGTGCAGCTCCGCGCGGGTGATCTCGTGCTGCTCCATGGCGGCCTCGGCGCCGGCAAGACCACCCTCACGAAGGGGATCGGGGAGGGTCTGGGCGTGCGCGGGACGGTCGCGTCCCCCACGTTCGTGATCGCGCGTACGCATCAATCGGCCGACGGCGGCCCCGGGCTCGTGCACGTTGATGCCTACCGGTTGGGGAGCATGGATGAGCTCGACGCCCTCGATCTCGATGCCTCGCTTGAGGATTCCGTGACCGTGGTCGAGTGGGGGGAGGGCCTCGCCGAGATTCTCGCCGAGGATCGCCTGGAGATCTCGATCGAGCGCCCCCGCGGCGCCGGCGCCCGCGGCCAAGACCCGCTTGGTGAGGCCCCCCCCCCCCCGGGCCTTAACGCCCACCGCGCCCGCGGGAAGGGACTGGCACTATGACCCTTCGCCGATTGCACGCAGTCACGGGCCGTCGCATGACGGCGCTCCTTGCGCTGCTCGGCACGCTCCTCGTCTGGGCACCGGCGGCCCACGCCGCCCCAGCACCGGATGATCTCACGAACTGGCTCGCCACCGATGCCGTCTCCACAGTGCTTGCCTCCGCTGGTGCGCCGAACGCCCTGCCCGAGGAGGTCACGCTCGGTAGCCCGGTCCGAACGTGGACCTGGTCCGCGCGATACCTGAGCGGCGAATCCGAGACGGATCCCGTGGTGAGTTCCGACGTGTGGGCCGCGCGGATCACCGTGCGAAACGAGATCATGGGAGGGATCATCGTCGATATGACCGAGGCCTCGTCCACCCCGCCCGCCGTGGTGTGGTCCGCCCAGTTTGGTGACGCGATCGCTCCCGGAGGCGCGCAGCTTGTGTACGATCGCACGCTCCGCGCCTGGTTCACCATCCGTGACGGTACTGTCCGGCCCCTCACGGATGAAGCGCACGAGGTCCTCGCGGGCCCACTCGGCGTGGACTTGGCGCAGGAGTTCGTGCGCCAGTGGAATGGTGTGACCGATGCAGCCAGCGAGTCTCAGCCGATACTCGCGCCCCACGAAACGAACATGGTTCTTATCGCAACGCTCCTGATGGCGGGACTCCTCGTCCTCGTGGGAATCGTTGTGCTTTCACGAAAGGGAGACTCACCCGCATGAGATGGCTGGCGATTGACACCTCCGAGGGGACCTCGGTGGCGAGAGTGGACGGCGAGCGCATCGAGCGCCGCGCGAATGCGAATCCGCGCGGCCACGCCGAGCATCTCGCCCCGATGCTCGCGGAACTTGGCAGCGGGGTGGACGCGATCGCCGTCGGGACGGGTCCGGCGCCCTTCACCGGGCTGCGGGTGGGGATCGTGACCGCTCGCGCGCTCGGTGCCGCGCTCGGCGGGCGGGTGGTGGGGGTGCCGTCCCTCGATGGGCTCGCGCGGCA
>JAKDIE010000034.1 GCA_030450655.1 Ruaniaceae bacterium | reverse complement strand
AAGCCCTTGTTTACGGCCAACTGCTCTGGATGTCGTCCAGCACCTGCTGCGAGGTACGGGACTGGTCGATCCACGCGGTCATGCCGGACCAGAACGATCCCGCCCCAACCTCGGATGGCATCATGTCGGAGCCGTCGAAACGGACAACGTTCGAGTCATCTCCGAGTAGTTCGATCGCCTGCTGGAGCAGCGGCGACGACGCCAGTGACGGGTCAACGTACTTGTTCGCGGAGGTCACGCCACCAAGCTCAACGCGAGTGTTCGCGAACTCCGGGGACGCCATGAACGCCTGCACGGCCTGGGTCTCGGGCTTGTCATTGAACGCGCCCACGAACTCGCCGGCCACGAGGAGCGGAATCTCGCCCTCGGTAGCACCCGGAAGCGGGAATGCGAAGTACTCACCGTCAGGTCCCACGTCGGTACCCTCGGGAACCTGCGCCTCATAGAACGAGGCCATGCGGTACATGAAGCACTCGCCCGTCAGGATCGGCAGACCACCATCGTTGAAGGAGGTGGTGGCGATCGAGCGTGCGTCACCGAATCCACCGTTGACGTACTCGTCGTTCAGGAGGATCTCGCCAACCGCATCGAGGGACGCGAGGATCTGCGGGTCGTTGAACGGGACCTCGTTGGTCACCCAGCCGTCGTACACGTCGACGCCAGCAATACGCATCACGTAGTCCTCGAGCCAGTCGGTGGCCGGCCAGCCGGTCGCTCCACCGGACTCGATGCCCGCGCACCAGGGACGCGCGCCGTCAGCGTTGTGGTCCGTGGCGATCTGGGCGGTGAGTGCCATCATTTCGTCGAGCGTGGTCGGGATCTCGTAGCCGTTATCAGCGAATGCCGTGGGCGAGTACCACACGAAGGACTTCACGGAGGCGAGCATGGGAGCGGCGTAGAACTCGCCGTTGACCGTGCCATATTCCTTCCACGAGGGCTGCCAGCCATCGTCAACCTTTTCTTCAACGGCGGCCGGCGCGGCAACGACGTGACCGTCATTAACCATACGCGCGAGCAGGCCCGGCTGCGGGAAGATCGCGAGGTCCGGGGCGTTGCCACCCTCAGCCTGGACCACAACCTGGTTCTCGAACTCACCGATGCCGTTGTGGGTCACCGTGAGGCCTGTGCACTCCTCAAACTTGTCGAACGTGGACTGGAGATCCGCCGCTTCCTGCTCGCGGATCGAGGACAGCAGGGTGACGGTGCCGCCGCTGAACGTCCCGTACTGCTCGAAGTCTTCGCAGCCTTCGGCCGTGCCGCCGCCAGCGTCGCCGCCGGCATCGGTCTCTTCCGTGGTGGAGTCGCCACCACCGCCACCGCCATCGCCACCGAGGTCATTCGCCCCGCCGCAGGCGGAGAGGACAAGAGCGAGAGCGGCTGCGCTAGAAAGTAGCGCGACGCTCCGATGCGTCTTTCGGATTTTCACAAGTGTCTCCAATTCCGTTTCACGGATGTGCAGGATCTCTGCGTTCATCCATGATGCCCCTTCGTGACCGGGCGCACATCTCGAGACGAGGGAATCTACATAACAATCTGGCAACAGTTGTCAGATTCGTATAGTCAAGTGAGGTCAGCGGAGTAGCGCGTCGATGACGTCCGCTAGGCCGTCCTCGGACACGGATCCGGTCACCGAGTCCGCCAGATTCCGAGTCGCTTCCGTGGCCTGCCCCATTGCCACGGACCAGGCCGACCACGCGAACATCTCGTGATCGTTCGTGCCATCCCCCACGGACACTGTGGCCGACGGCGCGACCGCCAACCGCTCACGTACACCTTCGAGACCGCTCGCCTTCGTGACGCCGTCGGGAGCAATATCGAGCCACGCCGTCCAGCCCACGGCGTACGTGGTGGTGTGAAGATCCGCGCGCTCGATCAGATCGTGCATCGCCTGCGAATCGTAGCCGGGCAGCCGCAGAGTCACGCGCACGGCGGGGATCGTCACCAGCTCGTCCAGCGTCACGATGTGCGGTTCCCCGTGGAGCTCGCCATCCGGGAAATCACCTGTCACGTAGCGCATCATGTTCGGCGCCTCAACCATCAGCAGCGCCTCGGGCAGTTCGCGGTGCATCGCGCGCAACGCGGGCTCCGGATCGAAGCTTCTGGTCTCGAGGATCTCGAAGCCGCCGTTCACGCGATGATCAATCAGGAACGTCACCGCCCCGTTTGACGAGACGGCGAAGCCGCGCGCGAGCCCCAACTCTTCGAGGATCGGCGTGGTGGCAACAACCCCCCGGCCGGTCGCGATCACCACATGCACGCCGCGCCGGTCGAGTTCCTGGATCCCCTCACGCACACGATCGGACAACGCGCCGTCGTGGTGCACGATCGTGCCGTCCACGTCGAGTGCCACGAGTAACTCGGGCCCAGCCGGGGGCAGTCCAACCGGGCGCACGATCACGGAGCGAGAACCTCTCGCCCGCCGAGATACGGACGTAGCGCCGCAGGCACGTGCACCGAGCCGTCCGGCTGCTGGTGATTCTCGAGCATCGCCACGAGCCAGCGCGTGGTCGCGGCCGTGCCGTTCAGGGTGGCGACGGGCCGCGTCACGCCGTCGAGCTTCTCCCTAATTTGGAGGCGGCGGGCCTGGAACGTGGTGCAATTCGAGGTCGAAGTGAGTTCGAGGTACCGCTCTTGGGTGGGAAGCCACGCCTCGCAGTCGTACTTGCGCGCGGCGGAGGATCCAAGGTCCCCGGCGGCCACATCAATCACGCGGTAGGGAAGTTCCGCAGCCCGCAGGAGCTCCTCCTCGATGGCGAGCAGCCGCTGGTGCTCCGCCTCGGCCTCCTCCTGGCGCACGAACGAGAACAGCTCCACCTTGTTGAACTGGTGCACACGGATGATGCCACGGGTATCACGCCCGTACGATCCGGCCTCGCGGCGATAGCAGGTGGACATGCCCGCGTAGCGCAACGGGCCGTCGTTCAGATCGAGGAACTCGTCCATGTGGAAGCCGGCGATGGCGACTTCCGAGGTGCCGGTGAGGTAGAGATCATCGGCGGGGAGGTAGTAGATCTCGTCCGCATGCTCGCCGAGAAACCCCGTGCCCTTCATGATCCCGGGTGAGACCAACGTGGGGGTTGTGATCGGGGTGAATCCTGCGGCCATCGCGCGATCGCGGGCGAGCAGGAGGAGCGCCTGCTCGAGCAGCGCGCCGATTCCAGTCAGATAGTAGAAGCGCGTCCCCGAGACCTTCGTGCCGCGGCCGGTATCGATGGCCTTGAGTCCCTCAGCGATCGCCAGGTGATCCTGAATCGGAAAATCGAAACTGGGCGGCTCCCCCACGTGCTTCAGGACTTCGAAGTTCTCCTCGCCGCCGGCCGGGACGCCGTCGATCACGATGTTCTCAATCGCGAGCAACGCCTCGGACGCGGCCGCTTCTGCCACCTTGGCGGCAGACTCCAACGACTTCACCTCGGCGGCCATCGCCCCTGCCGCGGCGATGATCGCCGGGCGTTCCGCGGGAGACGCCTTGCCGATCGACTGCGAAAAGGCTTTGTGCTCGGCCCGGCGAGACTCGAACGCGGTCAACGCCGCGCGGCGTGCCTCATCCGTCTCGATTGCCCGATCCACCAGAGCGGGATCGGCGCCGCGAGCCCGCTGCGAGGCCCTGGCCGGTTCGGGGTTCTCCCTCAACGCGCGCACATCAATCATGGAATGAGCCTATCGGCTCGTACGCCCTGCCTCGCCACGACCGCCCCCGTTCGGTCCATCACGCCGCCGCACGGTGCGTGGCGTAGATTTGCCGCATGCCCGAGTCATTGGTGTACGTGCTCATCGCACTGCTCGTGATCGGTGGCGCCGCGGTAGCGTTCCTCTGGCGCCAGGAGCGTCCCACCACTGCCGGGCCGGAGGATCCCGCCGCCGCGACGCGCGCACCCTTCGCACTCATCTACAACCCATCCAAACCTCACGACTGGCCAGCCATCCTCGCGCAGGTGACGGACTGCGCGAGAGCCGCGGGATTCGACGCTCCGCTCGTCTTCGAGACCACCCCCGAGGACCCTGGCAATGGCCAGGCCGCGCGGGCGCTCCTGGCCGGCGCGAGCGTGGTCATCGCCGCGGGCGGAGACGGCACGGTGCGCGCCGTGGCGGGGGCGCTGGCGGGCACCGGCGTTCCCATGGCAATCATTCCTTCGGGTACCGGCAACCTCTTCGCACGCAACATCGACCTGCCGCTCGATGATCCCGCGGCAGCCATCTCAATCGCATTGGGGGGAACCGAACGCGCCATCGATATCGGGTGGCTCCAGGACACGGACGCCGCCCACGACCCCCGCGAACACCCGTTCCTGGTGGTGGCGGGCATCGGCTTCGACGGCGAGATGGTCGCCGAGACCGACGACGACCTCAAGGCCGCGATCGGATGGTTCGCCTACGGCGTTGGTGCGGTGAAGGGGATGCTCGTGCCCCGCATGGAGGTATCCGTTGAGATCGACGGCGCCCCCCGCGCCGTCACGGGCAAGGCCCGCACCGTGATGATCGCCAACTGCGGCTGGCTGCCCGCAGGGTTCGCTCTTCAGCCGGATGCAGAGGTAGACGACGGGTGGCTCGACCTGGTCACGGTGGACACCCGCGGCGGGATCCTCGGCTGGGCATCGGTGGGTAGTAAGCTCCTGTTGCGCACCTTCGGGTACCGCGGGGCCGAATCCGAGGTGGCCTCCACTCTCGAATATCACCGCGGGAGATCGTTCCGGATCTCGACAGGCTACGAATCGTGGGTGCAGGTGGACGGCGATCTCGTCTCCGAGACCACTCAAATCGCCGCTCGGATCGACCCGGGAGCGCTGCTCGTACGCGTGCCGCCACCCGAGAGTCTCAGTTCGTAAAGAGTCCCTCGACCCAGCCGCGAGCGGCCACGAAATCGGCGTTCGACGTGCCCGGCGCGAGGCGGGTCTGCGGCGCATCGACCGCCGGGTAGGAGCCGATGAAGCGCACTAGCGGGCATACGCGATGCAGCCCGATCAGTACCGCCTTCATGCGTTCCTCCGTGACGTGACCCTCGGCGTCAATCGAGAAGGCGTACCGCCCCAAAGAATCACCGATCGGCCGGGATTCGATGCGCGAGAGGTTCACGCCGCGCACCGCGAACTGCTCCAGCATCTCGAGGAGCCCACCGGATTCGTTGTGCGCGAGGTGCACGAGCAGCGTCGTCTTGTCCGCCCCAGTGGGTTCCGGGAGCACGCCCGGCCTCGAGACCACCGCGAAGCGCGTCACCGCGTGCGCGTTATCCGCTACATCCTCGGCGATGATGGGCAGCCCATACCTCTTCGCGGAGTAGCGCGAGCACAGCGCGGCATCGAAATCAGCCTCACCGCGGGCAATTTCTGCGGCGCCGGCCGCTGTCGATCCCACCGGGCGATGGACTGCATCGGGCATCACTTCGTGAATCCACGTACGGCACTGCGCCCAGGCGTGCGGATGCGTCCCCACCGAGCGCACCTCGTGGAGCTCAACGTTGCCCACGAGCTGGAACTGGATCGGGACCAGCACCTCCCCCACGATGACGAGGGGAGACCCGTTCGAGAGCGTGTCGATCGTCGCGTTGACGCCACCTTCCACCGAGTTCTCGATGGGGACGACGGCGGCATCCACGGTTCCCCGCCGAACGGCATCAAGGGCTGTGGGGACGTCGATGCACGGGACGGGATCGCCGTCGGGCGCGAAACTGACGAGGGCTTCTTCGGAGAAGGTCCCCTCGGGTCCAAGGAAGGCGTAGCGCATAGTGCGGTCAGGCTACCGGAATCGGGGGCGTGTGATCGATGTGGTCCACTACAAGGCGTAGTTGACGGTGTACGGCAATCCCGGCTTCTGCGTTGCGGCCACCTTCACGATGACGTCCTTGGGCGCATGGACGCCGCGCATGCGGCGGCTGGAGATCGCCACGAGGACGTCGCGGTACTGGGTGGAGCGGTGGATGCTGCCCGAGAGATCCCGCGGGATGGGGCGGCCACGCAGGTTGCAGGGCACCTCTTGGACGGTGAAACCGGCGGTCAGGACGTCGATCGTCATGCCTGTCTCGACCCCCCAGCCGTGTGCGAGAGGAAGCGCGGCGTTGAAGGCCTCCCGGGTGATGCAGCGGATCCCGGAGAGCGGCTGATAGGGGCGCCATCCCGTGGCACGCACGATGGCGGAACGCGCCAGCTTCGCTGCCATGACTGGGCCCTTCGAGCCTTCCTCGGGGGGAAGTGCGGCGATCGCGAGGTCGATTTCGCCCGAGAACACCGGCTCGACGAGCGCAGCGCACTCCACGGCGCTCTCCCCCATATCCGCATCGATGAACATGAGCATGCGCGCGGGCCGGCCTTCGATGTCCCGCATCGCCACGACCGAACTACCGGTCTCCATCGCCGAGGCCTTCCCGCGATTGACGGAATGGCGGACGACGACGGCCCCTGCGTTGCGCGCGGCATGCTGGGTGCCGTCCTCCGAGCCGTCATCGACAACCAGAACCAAATCCACATGGGGAATGGCACGGCAAGCGCGGATCGTCGTAGCAATACGATCGACCTCGTCCTTCGCCGGGATCACCACGGCGACACGATCATTCACGCATTCAATCCTAGTGCGTAATCGCATTATTTCCGCGCAGTGAGGCCACTGCGCGGCGGCACGAGTGGCTAGAGGTTGACCTGGCGCGAAATGAGGCCGGCACGGGCGCCGCGCTCCTCCGCGTTGAGTGGAGTCTCATCCGCGAGCGCCGCCTGCAGGCGCTTCTCGAACGCCTGGCACGGGCCGGTGAGTTCATCAGCCTCGGTTCCGGGCGAGAGTTCCCACACGGGCACGAGTAGTCCGCAGGCTCGGAATGCGCCGATCATGCGGACGCCGTCTTCCAGCTCGGTCTCCTTGGCCACCTGCAGGCGTGCCAGCGCGTTGAGCAGCGTGTACTCATCCTCAGGGCGAATCCACCGCAGGAACTCCTTGCCCATCCGTGTCCAATAGGCCGATTGCACGCCGTCGACCTTCACCATCGGAACGGTCTGCTCACGTGCCTCAGTGAGGGCCTCCTCGAGTTCCGGGGTGCGCTCCTCCGCTGGGTCGATCCAGAAATCGAAGCCCTCCTGGACCTCGATCTGGAGGGGCGCATCGCCGAGGAGATCCTGCAGGCGCTCGCCGGCTTCCGGGAGTTCGGATAGGAACAGAGTCTCGCCGGGCTCGAGTTCGAGCGCGCGTTGCAGCGCGTTCGCCACGTCCCGCGAAGCGTCACCCGAGTGCATACGGAACTGCATGGCGACGACGACGGTCCCGTCCTCACGGCGCACTGCCGGCACCTGCTCGGGCAAGAGTGTGCACAGGAGCACGTCGGTTTCCTTATAGGAAGTCGCGATCGTGGCAGTGGGGAGGATCTCACGCATTGCCACTAGATCCGTCTCCGCGTCGAATCCCTCGAAGGGACGTTCAACGAAAGGAACCTCTTTTCGCTTCGGAGCGGAGTTCGTGCGATCGCGGCGTGACTTCTTTCCCATGGCCACAAGGGTACGGGACGCAGAAGCGTGCTGGAGCGCGCGCCGTCGGGGTTATGGAGAAAATGCCGCGAAGTCGTCGCATTTGTCAGTGGGTTGCGGGAAGATGGTCGCATGCACGAACGAGCAGGACAACCAGCCCAAGCCAGCGATCTCATCGACGTCGAAAAGCTCCTCGCGGACTATTACGACATCGTCCCAGATGTGGACAACCCTGAGCAGAAGGTCGTCTTCGGCACCTCCGGCCACCGTGGCTCCGCGCACGATGGTGCGTTTAACGAGGCGCACATCGCCGCGATCACGCAGGCGATCGTCGAATACCGTGCCTCGCAGGGCACCGACGGGCCGCTGTATATCGGGCGGGACACGCACGCGCTGTCGCTGCCAGCGTGGAAGACTGCGCTCGAGGTGCTGGCCGCGAACGGCGTCATCGTGCGGATCGATGCACGCGATTCGTATACGCCCACGCCGGCACTCTCGCACGCGATCCTGATCACGAACGGCGCGGGGACGTCCGCTGGCGTGACCACCACGGGCCCGGGGCTTGCCGATGGCATTGTCATCACGCCCTCGCACAACCCGCCCCGCGATGGCGGCTTCAAGTACAACCCGCCGCACGGCGGGCCTGCGGATTCGGACGCGACCGGCTGGATCGCGAACCGGGCGAACGATCTGCTCCGCGAGGGGTGGGAGAGCATCGCGCGCGTGTCGCTTGAGGAGGCGCTCGCGGCGCACACCACGGGCCGCCACGATTTCCTCTCGGCGTATGTGGAGGATCTCGCCAACGTGATCGATTTTGACGCGATCCGTGAGGCCGGGGTGCGCATCGGCGCGGATCCGCTCGGCGGCGCGTCCGTGTACTACTGGGGCGAGATCGGCGAGCGGTACGGCCTGAACCTCACGGTGGTGAACCCGGACGTCGATCCTGCGTTCGGCTTCATGACACTCGATTGGGACGGGAAGATCCGCATGGATTGCTCCTCGCCCAACGCGATGGCTTCGTTGCTGGCGAAGATGGGCGCGGACGCTCCGTTCGATGTGGCGACGGGTAACGACACGGACTCGGACCGGCACGGGATTGTGACGCCCGATGCTGGGCTGATGAACCCGAACCATTTCCTGGCGACGGCGATCCACTACCTGTTCGAGCACCGGCCCGGGTGGGCGGCGGATGCGGCGATCGGCAAGACTCTGGTCTCGTCCTCCCTCATCGACCGCGTGGCCGCGGGGATGGGCCGCACCCTGATTGAGGTGCCGGTGGGCTTCAAGTACTTCGTGCCCGGGCTGGTCTCGGGGACTGTTGGCTTCGGCGGCGAAGAGTCCGCCGGCGCGAGCTTCCTGCGCAAGGACGGCACCGTGTGGACCACGGACAAGGACGGCCTCATCATGTGTCTCCTGGCGGCCGAGATGATCGCGGTCACCGGCAAGTCGCCGTCGCAGTTGCACGCGGAACTTGTGGCGAAGTACGGCGCGAGCGCGTACGCACGGATCGATGCGGCCGCGAGCAAGCCGGAGAAGGCGAAGCTGGCGGCGCTGGATCCCTCTGCTGTGACGGCAACCGAACTCGCGGGTGAGCCGATCACGGCGCGCCTCGTGCGGGCGCCCGGGAACAACGAGCCGATCGGCGGGCTGAAGGTGACCACGGAGAACGCGTGGTTCGCGGCGCGGCCGTCCGGCACCGAGGATGTCTACAAGATATACGCCGAGTCACTGCTCGGCCCGGAACACCTGCGCGCGGTGCAGCGCGAGGCGCAGGCG
>JAKDIE010000286.1 GCA_030450655.1 Ruaniaceae bacterium | reverse complement strand
GTGAGGGGCAGGCGGGAGATCCTCGGAATATCGCAGCGAGCACTTGCTGAACGATCCGGCGTGAAGCAACCCTTAATCGCTGCGATCGAGCGAGGGCGCCGAGTTGCATCAACATCGGCGCGCGCGGCACTCGAGGGGGCTCTCACGATCTACCCTGCGGAGGCACTTGAGGCGCGCCGCGACCAGGTATTCGAACTCTTCAGTGCTGCGGGACTTGCGCCACCAGAAGTGTTCGGTTCCGTGGCGCGCGGGGAGGCAGGACACGACTCGGATATCGACTTCCTCGTGCCGTTCACGGATCGCCACGACATCCTCGACCTGCTGGAACTCGAAGATGCCCTGGAAGAACTTCTCACCATTCCGGTCAGCGTTGTTGATGAGAGGGCAATCGGACCAGTGATCGAGCGCGCGAAGGCCGAAGCGGTGCCGTTGTGAACGATGACAAGCTGACTCGGAGGCTGTCCGACCTCCTCGGGTTCGCTTGCGATGCTGCGTTCACTGTGTCACTGGGCCTCGATGCGTATCTTGAGGACTCGCCGATGGGGCGAGTGCTCCGCAACAACGGGCGCCACATCCTGATTGAGATCGCAACGGTGGTGGAGAAGTTGCCACAGGCGTACAAGCAGCAGCATGAGGAGGTGGAATGGCTGCGCATCACGAAGATGCGCAATCTCATCGCCCACTACTATGACGGGGTCGAAGATCGTCTCGTGTTCACCGCTCTCGCCGAACGTGTGCCGGAGTTGATCGCAAGGCTCGGTCTCGAATAGTCACCGACTCATGGGGACAGCTTTCGGTCCCGCGGAACGCGACCGGTCTCGAGGTGCGGGCGCTGCGTTGGCTGTCGCGTCAACCTTGGGTGATCGCGTAATCCATGCCGTCTCGGGACGCGCCGAGCGGTGAGGCGAGGGTAGTTGCTCCGCCACGATGACAAGGAAGCGGGCGAACTTCGATAGATTGGCGCCCGTGGCAGTGAGCGGGTTTGATCGGGACAAGTACGTGGCGCTCCAATCGGAGCACATCAACGAACGCCGCGCACGCTTTGGCGGCAAGCTCTACCTCGAGTTTGGCGGCAAGCTCTTTGATGACCTCCATGCCTCGCGCGTCCTGCCTGGTTTCTCCCCAGATAACAAGATCCAGATGCTCGAAGCCATAAAGGACGAAGCTGAGGTCCTTATGGTGGTCAGCGCCCGCGATATCGCCGCCAACAAGGTGCGCGCCGATATCGGCATCACCTATGAGCAGGACGTCCTGCGCCTCATCGACGAGTTCCGCGAGCACGGCCTGCTCGTGAACAGCGTGGTGATCTCCCACCTCACTGATGACAACAGGGCCGCACGCGCGTTCAAGCGAAAGCTCGAGAGATCGGGACTCAACGTTGCCCGCCACTTCCTCATCAAGGGCTACCCGAATGACGTGAAGCGGATCGTCAGTGAGGACGGCTACGGGCGCAACGAGTACGTCGAGACCAGCCGAGACCTCGTGGTCGTCACTGCGCCCGCCGCAGGCAGCGGCAAGATGGCCACCTGTCTCAGCCAGATCTACCACGATCACACACGCGGCATCCGCTCCGGCTACGCCAAGTTCGAGACCTTCCCCATCTGGAACCTCCCACTGAACCACCCGATTAACCTCGCCTACGAGGCGGCCACCGCGGACCTCAATGACGTCAACCTGATCGATCCGTTCCACCTCGCGGCGTACGGAGAGCAGGTGGTCAACTACAACCGCGATGTCGAGGTGTTCCCCGTGCTGAACACGCTCTTCGAGCGGATCATGGGGGTCTCGCCGTACAAATCTCCCACGGACATGGGCGTGAACATGGCCGGATTCTGTATCTCCGACGACGACGCCTGCCGCCATGCGTCCCTGCAGGAGATTATCAGGAGGTACTTCAAGGCACTGGTAGCCGAGAAGCGCGATGAGTTGGAGCCGATCGTCAGCGATCGCATCGCCATCCTGATGAGCGGGCTCGGGATCTCGCAGGTCGACCGCCCCGTGGTGGAGCCCACCCTGGCTCTGGAACGGAAGACGAAGGCCCCCGCTGCCGCGATGCAGCTTCCCGACGGAAGCATCGTGGTGGGCAAGACGACCGCCCTGTGGGGATCGTCGTCGGCCTTGCTCCTCAACGCGTTGAAGGCGCTCGCGGGAATCGACAAGAAGGTGCTCCTGCTCGCGCGGGAGACCATCGAGCCGATCCAGCGGCTCAAGACCGAGGGGCTGGGCAGTCAGAACCCGCGCCTGCACACCGATGAGGTGCTGATTGCCCTGGCTGTGGGTGCGACAACGAGCGCGTATGCCAAGCGTGCGCTCGAGCAACTGCCGAAGCTTCGTGGGTGTGACGTGCATACCTCGGTGATCCTCGGGTCCGTTGACGAGGGCATCTTCCGTAGCCTTGGTGTGCAGGTGACGAGCGAGCCCGTCTACCAGTCGAAGAAGCTCTACCGCAAGCGCTAGGGCGCGCCTTTCGGCGCGAACCCGTGAGTACCCCTGGGGGGATTGACGGCGCAGGGGACGCCCGTAGGGTGGAGATACCCGAACTGGCGGGAGGAGGAACCCATGAGACTCGCCAGAACGCACGAGAACAGTGTGCGGAGCGCGCGGAAACGCGACGCACTCGCGCACATCGCCACCGCCGCCGCCGTGCTTCTGCTCGCGGCCTGCGTGGGTGGTGATCCCGCCCCGGCCCCCACAGCACCCGAGATGCCTTCGGAGCCCCCTTCACAGCCCGAACCG
>JAKDIE010000033.1 GCA_030450655.1 Ruaniaceae bacterium | reverse complement strand
AACCGGCTCCGGCAAGTCCTCGCTGTTCAACTCTCTGACCGAATCGACGTTCGCGGACGACGGCGTGATTCGGCCCACCACGCGCCGCGCCTCCTCATGCTCATGGGGCAACGAGGGGGATCCGATACTCGACTTCCTAGGGCTTGACCGTGGCCGGCGCATGACTCTTCCTGGCGCCGGTTCGCGCAGTCGCCCGGGCGACGCCTCCGGCCTCGTGCTCCTCGACCTGCCAGATAATGACTCCGTGGAGGAGGCTCATCTGCGGCAAGTGGAACAGTTGCTGCCAGTCGTTGACGTCCTCGTGTGGGTGGTGGATCCCCAGAAGTACGCAGATCATCTCCTGCACACCAAGTACCTCCGCGTGCTTCGCCGCCGCGCGGAGGCGATGGTGGTGATCGTCAACCAGATCGATACCCTCACGAGCGATGGGGTTCGCACCATCGTTCAGGATGTGAAGCGTCTCCTCGTCGAGGACGGTCTGCCCGACGTCGACGTGCTCACCACCTGCGCGATCTCAGGCGAGGGCGTGGACGAGTTGTGGACTCGGCTGACGGGCGCAGTGGCGGGTGAATCCACCGCGAGGCGGACCATCGAAGCAGAAATCTCCCAGATTGCGGCCACGCTGCTGTCCTATCTCGGCGAGTCTGAAGCGAACGTTGACGACGCCGTGGTTGAGGAGGTGGTGCTCGAACTCCTCGCAGCGAGCGGTGTTCCTGCCGTGGCGGACGCCATTGTGGCAGGGCGAGGTGAGGGGATGCGACCCAGAGCCCCCGGGCGCGCGGCGGTGGCGGCGATCGGCTCCTCGTGGGCGGCACGGGCCACGGACGGCCTGCCTCCGGCCTGGGCGGATGCGGTCGAAGAGCAGCTGCCCTCCGTGCGGGCGCTCCACGATTCGGCAATGTCCACGTTGGAGGCTGTCGCGGTGCCGGCCCCCCGCAAGGGGCGCGCAAGGGGCTTCGTGAGCGCAGGAGCGGTGGCGGCCGCGCTCGCCGTCGGGCTTATCGGGCTTGCCGTGTTCGGTCTCCTTGATCCGGTGAATGGACCGAGCGGTGGCCCGCTGGCGGTGGTGATTCTTGGGGCGGTGGGAGTTGCCGTGGCCTCCGTTCTCTTGTTCGTTCAGGTGCCGCGAGTGGTGCAGGATGCCCGCGAGAGCGCGGCGGAGGAGTACCGCGAGGCCGTGCGGGGCGCCGTCGACGAGAATGTGCGCAGTGTGCTGGTGCTTCCAACTGCCGGTGTGCTGGCTCGCCATGCGCGCGCTCGAGAGATTCTCGAATCGGCTGAGGGTCGCTGAATCCACAGCGGCGCGGCGGGAGTTCATCCACAGGGGTGACTGTGGGCGCGTTCACCGAGGTGCTCGTGCTTGCGACGATTCTCTCGTGACCGCACGGTGCGGCACGGAGAGGACGCCATGGCGAACGAGACATTCATTACGGTGCGCGGCAACGCTGCGAAGGATCCGGAGCGGAGGGAAACCCGCAACGGAAGTTGGGCGCGATTCTCGATGGGAGTGACGGCGCGGGTTCGCGGAGATGACGGCTACGTGGATAGGCCTACCCAATGGTTCGAGATTCGGGTCTACGGGACGCAGGCGGACAACGTCGCACGCAGCATCACCAAGGGCTGTCCGGTGCTCGTGAGGGGTGAACTTCGGACCGATACCTGGGAGAGCGAGGGTGAGGTGCGCTCGATGCAGTACATTCGCGCAGAGACCGTGGCGCTCGATCTCCACTTCCGGTCCTATTCGGCGGGGTCGGCCTCGACGCCACGCCAGACGGCACCCGAGGAGGCGATCACTACACCCGAATCGTCCGAGAACGCGTGGGACACGTCCCCAACGGCGGCGGTGGGGTACTCTGCTGCGCCTGTGGCATAGTTGATGCGGCGCGATCCGCGCCGGGAATCAACACGAGGAGAGCTGTGGCCGAGTACATCTACTCGATGGTCAGGGCGCGCAAAGCGCATGGGGACAAAGTCATTCTTGATGACGTGACGATGGCGTTCCTTCCGGGAGCGAAGATCGGCATGGTCGGCCCGAACGGGGCCGGCAAGTCCACGATCCTGAAGATCATGGCTGGACTCGAACAGCCATCGAATGGTGAGGCGCGGCTGACTCCCGGCTACTCCGTGGGCATCCTTCTCCAAGAGCCGCCGCTCAACGAGGAGAAGGACGTGCTCGGCAACGTCCAAGAGGGTGTGGCCGAGATCAAGGCGAAGCTCGATCGCTACAACGCGATCGGCGAAGAGATGGCCGATCCGGATGCGGATTTCGACGCGCTGATGGACGAGATGGGCAAGCTCCAGACCGAGATTGACGCCGCGAACGCGTGGGATCTCGATTCGCAACTCGAGCAGGCGATGGATGCGTTGCAGGTCCCGCCCGGTGACGCGGACGTGAAGGTGCTCTCCGGTGGCGAGCGGCGCCGCGTGGCGTTGTGCAAGCTCCTTCTTCAGCAGCCTGATCTGCTCCTGCTGGACGAACCCACTAACCACCTCGACGCCGAATCGGTGCAGTGGCTCGAACAGCACCTGTCCGCATACCCGGGCGCCGTCATCGCGGTCACCCACGATCGCTACTTCCTCGACAACGTGGCGGGGTGGATCGCCGAGGTTGACCGTGGGCGGCTGTACCCGTACGAGGGCAACTACTCCACGTACCTGGAGAAGAAGCAGGCCCGCCTCAACGTGCAGGGCAAGAAGGACGCCAAGCTGGCCAAGCGTCTGAAGGACGAACTCGAGTGGGTGCGTTCGAGCGCCAAGGGTCGTCAGGCCAAGTCAAAGGCGCGTCTGCAACGGTACGAGGAGATGGCGGCCGAGGCCGAGCGCACTCGGAAGCTGGACTTCGAGGAGATCCAGATCCCGCCGGGCCCGCGCCTGGGATCAATCGTTCTCGAGGCCACGAAGCTCAACAAGGGATTCGGCGACCGCTCTCTGATCAAGGACCTCACCTTCACCTTGCCGCGCAACGGCATCGTGGGCATTATCGGACCGAACGGCGTGGGCAAGACCACCCTGTTCAAGACGATCACGGGCCAGGAACCGCTGGATTCGGGCGATCTGAAGATCGGCGAGACCATCAAGATCTCCTACGTGGACCAGTCCCGCGCGGGCCTCGACCCCTCCAAGACGCTGTGGGAGGTGGTCTCCGATGGCCTCGACTACATCAAGGTGGGTCAGGTGGAGGTGCCCTCACGTGCGTACGTTTCAGCGTTCGGATTCAAGGGCGCGGATCAGCAGAAGCCTGCTGGAGTACTCTCCGGTGGAGAACGCAATCGCCTGAACCTCGCGCTCACGCTGAAGCAGGGAGGAAACCTCTTGCTTCTCGACGAGCCCACGAACGACCTCGACGTCGAGACCCTCGGTTCGCTCGAGAATGCGCTGCTCGAGTTCCCCGGGTGCGCGGTGGTCATCACGCACGATCGCTGGTTCCTCGACCGTGTGGCCACGCACATCCTGGCCTACGAGGGCACCGACGAGGAGCCCGACAAGTGGTACTGGTTCGAGGGCAACTTCCAGGCGTACGAGGAGAACAAGGTGCAGCGACTCGGAATCGATGCCGCGCGCCCGCACCGCGTCACGTACCGCAAGCTCACGCGGGACTGAGAGCCGGAGGATGAAGGTCACGGTTCCCGTCCAGGTGCGCTGGGTTGATCTCGACGCGTACGGCCACGTGAACAACGCGGCCGCGTTCACCCTGCTGGAGGAGGCGCGCATCGCGCTCTTCTGGCGGGGACGTGAGGATGCGGCCACGCAGTTCGCCACGTTCATCGCACACCAGGAGATCGAGTACCTGCTGCCTCTCTCGTATCCGGACGAGCCGCTACCGATCGCTGTGTGGATCTCGAAGATCGGCGGAGCGAGCGCCGAGGTCTGCTACGAGATCCCCACAGCCACCGGCGAGATCGCGGCCCGCGCGCGCACCACGATCGTCACGGTGAACACGGCGACGGGTGCGCCGCGCCGCATCACGGACGAGGAGCGGGAGATCTGGGGGGCCTATCTCGATGCCCCGATCGAGTTCCGCCGCCGCTGATCCGCTCCGCTACGCGTCACTCGCTCGACTCGGTCGCCTCCGAATGTGGCGCTCACGGTGGCTCAACCGCGGCCCTCGCGCGCCAGGAGCGACGCCTTGATGTCGGTTCCCCAGGCGAAGCCGCCCATCGAGCCGTCCGCGCGCAGCACGCGGTGGCACGGCACGAACAGCGCCGGAGCGTTGGCCGCGCAGACCGACGCCGCCGCGCGAACCGCGGTGGGGCGGCCGAGGCGCGCGGCGAACTCGGTGTACGTGAGCGCAGACCCCGGCTCGATGCGCCGGAGCTCCGCCCAGCCCGCAAGCTGAAGAGCGGTCCCAATCTGGACGACGTCGATCGCGTGTACCGCTGCCAGGTCACCGGCGTAGTACGCGCGCACGGCCTCGGCGGCGGCTGTCTCGCCTTCAATAATCTCGGTGGGAGGGGACGCGAGTCGCCCCAGAATCCTGGCCACGTCGTCGGTCCACCCACTGGCGAGGACGGGCTGATCGCCGTCGGCCAGAATCGTGAATGGGCCGTCGGGCGTGGTGAGCGTCTGGATCATTGCGGTCATGGGTGTGTCTCCTGTACCGGTGCGTGGGGCGCACGCCAGAGGTGGGCGGTGAGATAGCTGCGCCAGGGCGACGTGCGTGCCGCCCATCCGTCGAGTTCGCGCGCCGTGGATGGGATACCGAGTCGCGCGGCTCCATTACGCACCACCACGTCCCCCGGCAGCACCACGTCCGGGTCGCCGGTGACGCGCATGCGGACGTAATCGGCCGTCCAGGGGCCGATGCCACGGCGCGCGAGGAGTGCCTCGCGTTGTGTGCGGGAATCGCCCGCTAAGTCGAGCACGAGATCCCCCGAGGCAAGGGCCGCAGCCGCGTCCCGGATCGCCGCCACACGTGCGGCGGGTCCACGGAGCACCTCGTGACCGCGCTCAGCGATCGCCAGCATCGTGGGAAAGAGGATCGTGGTGTCCGGATCGCCGTCGACCCGCTCGCCGTGCGCGTCGGTAAGTCGTGTCAACGCGGTGCGCGCTGAAGCAACCGTGATCTGCTGGCCCACCATGGCGCGGATCAGCATCTCGTGCGGGTCGCTCGCGCCGGGAACGCGGATGCCGGGAATCGCCTCCACCCGCGCTGCCAACTCCGGCTGAGACGCGAGCGCGTCGTCAATCGCCTCAGGATCGGCGTCGAGATCGAAGAGCCGGCGCACCCGCGCGATGAGGAACGGCAGATCCCCGAAGGCGGCGAGGCGCACGCTCAGGCGGAGCTGCGATCCCGAGGCGTACACCCGGAACCATGCGGGACCCCCAGGCAGCGCGAGGGTGCGCGAGTACGAGTCCGCCTCGGCCACCTCAACGCCGGGGAGGGCTCGATCCGCAAACCACCGGAAGATGCCGGCGGCGTCCAGTGGTTCGCGATAGGGGAGCGCGAGGTCCACCACGCCCTGCGGCACTCCCGAGGCCCATGCCCCGTCTCCGCCTGTGAGGTGCGCGCTACGGACACTACCAGCGGGAGCGTGGGGCTCGTGGCGGGGTATGGCACTCGCCAGTTCTGCGCCAACCCCAGCACGGGGAGCCGCGCTCGTGCGTGTGCGCAGTTCGCTCGGGGTGAGGTCGAAGATCTCGCGGAAGGTGTCGTTGAACTGGCGGATGCTGCCGAATCCGGCGGCGAAGGCGATGTCCGAGACGGGCATCGGCGTGTTCACGAGGAGTATCCGTGCGGTGTGTGCGCGCTGAGCTCGTGCGAGGGCGAGCGGTCCTGCGCCGATCTCTTCAGTCATCAGGCGGGTGAGATGACGGGTTGAGTAGCCGAGGTGCGTCGCGAGGCCGGTGACGCCGCTTCGCTCCACTTCGCCATCCGCGATCAGTTTCATCACCCTCCCCACCACGTCTCCGCGCAGATCCCACTCCGGCGATCCGGGCGCGGCGTCGGGCAGGCACCGCTTGCACGCGCGATATCCGGCCTCGTGCGCGGCGGCGCTCACAGCAAAGAACTCGACGTTGCTCGGATTCGGCGTGCGCGCCGGGCACGAGGGCCGGCAGTAGATGCCGGTGGTGCGCACTGCGAAAATGAACTGGCCGTCGAAGCGGCGATCGCGCGCCGAGATCGCGCGATACTTCAAGTCAAAGGTGAGCCTCACACCCCCACTGTCTCATCCCTCGCGGCACCTCACTAGCGGCTTTCGGCCACGGCGGTCCGGCGACGTATCCTGCGCGCGGCGGATGCACGTTACGCGCGGACCATTCCTTCTTGCGCGGCGGATGCCACGAGGCAGCCGGCAGCATCGAAGATGAGGCCCTCGCCGAGCCCGCGGCCACCCTGCGCCGTGGGGGAGCTCTGGACAAAGAGGAGCCAATCGCGCATGTCGAACGGGCGGTGGAACCACATCGAGTGATCGAGGCTGGCGACTTTCAGTCCCGGTGTGACCCAGGAAAGCCCGTGGGCGCGCAGCACCGGCTCGAGCATGACCTGGTCGCACGCGTACGCGAGCAGAGCGCGGTGCGTGAGCTGGCTCGTGCGATCGGGTAGCGGCGAGTTCACGCGCATCCACACGGCCTGGCGCGGCTGTGACTCGGGGGACGATCCGAGCAGGAGGTGCGATTGCACGTGGCGGAAATCGAAGGCGCCCGTGCGCAGCATCTGCGAGGCCAGTTCGTCATCGAGTTGGGAGTACACATCGTTCGCACTCTTGAGCTCGCTCGGCGCGGGCACGTTCGGCATCCGCGCGTAGTGATCGAACCCCTCTTGCTCCTTCTGGAATGAGAGGATCATCGAGAGGATTGGCTTGTCATGCTGGATCGCGTGCGTGCGGCGCGTGCTGAACGAGCGGCCATCGTGCAGCCGCTCAACGTGGAACGTGACGGGCTCGTGCAGTTTGCCCGGGCGGAGGAAGTAGCAGTGGAATGAGTGCACGGCGCGCGCGTCAACGCCGCTCTCTGGCACCGTGGCACCGGCGGCGATCAGCGCCTGCGCCATGACCTGGCCGCCGTAAATCCGTCCGCTGATATCGGGCAGCGAATATCCCTCGAATGTTTCGGGGGAGCTCTGGCGGAGGTTGAGCACGGCCATCACATGGTCAAGGGGTGGGTGGTGCCTCCGCACGGTATTCTCGCTCATCTGCCCAACTCTTCCAGAATCGGCAGTCGAGATCGAACGATAACGCGCGCGGATTCACCCGTTTCGCAACCGAGCGCGATTCCCGCGAGCTCTCGGCACTGCGCCAGGTTCACCGTCTCCAGCACCCGCGAGACCACACCGAGGCGCCGCGGGGACATCGAGAGGGAACGAATCCCCAGCCCGACGGCGACCACGGCCAGTTCCGGGATCCCCGCCATTTCCCCGGACAACGAGATGGGGCGGTCCTGCTGGGCGCCGGCGGCGCAGGTCATCTGGATGAGGGTCAAAATCGCCCGCTCCCAGGGGGTCGCGAGTGCCGCGAGATGCGCAAAATCGCGATCGGCCGCAAACGTGTACTGGATGAGATCGTTTGTGCCGAGTGAGGCAAAACTGGCCCGCGCCAGGATGGGCCCGGCGTTGAGGGCCGCCGAGGGTACCTCCACGAGGACACCCGCGTTCGCGAGGCCCGCAGCGCGGGCCATCTCGATGAACTCGTCGGTCTCGGCGACAGTCGAGATCATCGGCGCCATCACCCACACGTCCGCCTCGTGTTCTGCGGCGGCCATTGCGATAGCGCGAAGCTGATTCTCGATCACCTCACGGTGGTGGGCCGTGGCCCGGAATCCGCGCAACGCGAGCGCAGGATTCGGGGCGCCGTCGGGAGCAAGGAACGGCGTGTCCGCACCGATATCGACAGTGCGAACGATCACCCGGCGGCCGGGGAACTCGGCGAACACTTTTCCGTATTCCGTGGCTTGATACTCGACGCTTGGCTCGCGGATCGGATCGGTGAAGCAGCTTTCTGTGCGCAGCAGGCCGATGCCCTCCGCGCCCCTCTCGGCCGCGATGCGCGCACCCGCGGAATCGGAGACGTTCGCCACCAACTCGACGCGCACGCCGTCGGCCAGAAGCCCCGTGCCCGAGAACACGAGCGGCGCGCACGGACGATGCGCATAGTCCGCGGGGTCAAAGTCGCTCGTGTACACAACACCCAGATGCCCGTCGATCGCCACGAGGGTGCCCTCGCCCACCTCGGTGATCGCTGGATCGATCGCAACGATCGCCGGTATCCCCAGGTCCCGCGCGAGGATCGCCGTGTGGGAAGTTGGGCCGCCCTCGAGCGTCACGATCCCGCGCACACGCTCGGGGTCGAGATTCGCGGTATCGGTGGGGGAGAGATCCCGCGCCGCGAGAATGGACGGCTCCAGCGTTTCGGGGAGGCCCGGAAGGGGCACTCCCGTGAGGTGCGCGATGATGCGATTACGGACGTCAATGACGTCGGCCGCGCGCTCGGCGGTCGGGCCCCCCACGGAGGTGAGGACATCGGCGAGATCACCGGCGGCCTGCCACACGGCGAGTTCCGGCGTGAGCTCCTGCTCTCGTACGAGCGCGCATGCCCCGCGCAAGAGCGCCGGATCGGTGGCCATGAGTGCCGTCATCGCGAGGATTTCCCGGGCGGTGCCGGTGGCGTTCTCCGCGTACGCCCGCAGATCCTCCCGCACGGCATCGGCTGCAGCCTTGATCCGGTCGCAGGCATCCTCGACGGATCCCTCAAGGCGCTGGATCCGGGGAGGGTCAATTGTGTCCACCACGTGTGCGAGGGGAGCGGCAGCGCGTCCCGGACTGACTGCGATGCCCTTCAAGCGACTCATACGAGGTAGTCAATCACGTCGAAGGCCCCAGACCCTCACGCAGGCGGCTAGACTTGTCTATGCGCACAGTGTCGGTGCGCGCACTGGAAGGCGAAGATGACGGACCAACCGAGCGGCTCACTGCGTGAACTCGCGGCAGCATATGGAATTGCGACCGAGTTCTGGACGTTCGGCGGCGAGCATCGAACCGTTCCTACTTCGACGATTCTCGCGATTCTCGCGGCGATGGGCGTGGCGGCGGCAGACGACGCCACGAACCAGGAGCTGCTGCGCGTCAAGGATGAAGAGCCGTGGCGACGGACCCTTCCGTACAGCGTGGTTGCGCGATCAGGACACGCGCACCGAATTCCGGTCCACGTGATAGACGGCACGTCGGTGAGCGTGTTCGTCGAGTTGGAGGACGGCGGCCGCGTCGATGCAGTCCAGGTCGAGGAGTGGGTGGCGCCGCGGGAGATCGACGGTGTGCTGATCGGTCGCGCCACGTTCAAGCTCCCCAAGAAACTGCCGCTGGGTTGGCACACGATTGTGGCCGAGACGGAATCGGGCGTGGAGCGGGCACCGCTGGCGGTCACGCCGGATCGGCTGGATGCGTGCGGTGCCGACGGCGAT
>JAKDIE010000285.1 GCA_030450655.1 Ruaniaceae bacterium | reverse complement strand
TTCGGGATTGTTCGATGACGCACATCCACTCAGGACGAGCGCGAAGACTGAGGCAGTCGCCGCGATCGAGAGGAGCGAACGCCGCCGTGGTGCGATTCTCATGGGACCTCCTTGTCGGGCATGGGTTAGCTCCTGTGTGCGAACCCACACTGTGTGTGATGGTCATTCAAACAGAGCCAGAAATCGCCGTAAAGCCGTACATGTAAACAGTTTTACAAACGAACCGCCGCAGTTGGTTACCAGTGTGTCCAGCGGTTGCCCAGCATGAGACCGAATACCATCGCGGCGAGATCCTCGAAGCTCGAGTGCACCGCCCGCGGGCCGTAATCGAGGTCCCCCTGCTCGAGCGTAACCCAGCGCCGCGCTGCGGCGTCGAACGCGTAGAGCGGAGCGTCCTCGAACTGCCCCACCATGAGGTAATCGGGGTAGTCATCCGCATAGATCTCGGTGGTGCGCACGGATTCCGAAGCGCCGTAAAGGGTGGCACCGTTCATTCCGCATCCATCCGTGAGCTGCCAGAATGCGACCAGCTCCTCGGGTAGCCGGGAACTGCTCGTGGCCTCAACGAACTCGGCAGCCACAGCGATGTCCGCGGCCGTTGCGGGCGTCAACTCACGGCTCCAGAGCTCACGGTACGCCTCGCGCACGGGGTCAATGAGCTTCTCGAGGGTGGTCATATCCGGGCCTTTCTCATGCGTGGCGCTGCCGAATCGGCCAACTCTCAGGCCTCGGCGGCGATCTCCTCGTGGTGCTGGATCACCTCGGCCACGATGAAGTTCAGGAACTTCTCGGCGAACACGGGGTCCAGCCCAGCCTCGTGGGCGAGGCTCCGCAACCGCTCCACCTGGCGCTGCTCGCGGGCAGGATCCGCAGCCGGCATCCGCAACTCGGCCTTCAGCATGCCCACCTTCTGGGTGCACTTGAAGCGTTCGGCGAGCATGTGGATGAGTGCCGCGTCGATGTTATCGATCGTGGCACGATGCTGCGCGAGTTCCGCGGGGATCTCACCCATCAGGCGCTCTTGCGCTTGCGGCGCGGCGTCATCACCGGCACCTCCTCGGGATCGAGGATTGACCCCTTCGTGATCGTCACGCGTTCGATATCCGTGCGCGAGGGAATCTCGAACATCACTTCACGCAGGATTCCCTCAAGGATCGAGCGCAAGCCGCGCGCACCGGTCCCCCTCGAGAGTGCCTCTTCAGCGATCGCCTCGAGGGCGTCGTCGTCGAACTCGAGCTCGACGCCGTCCATCGCCATGATGCGCTGGTACTGGCGGATGAGCGCGTTCTTCGGCTCGGTCAGGATCTTCACGAGCGATTTCTGATCCAGCGGGGCCACCGCAGCGGTGACGGGCACGCGTCCGATGAACTCGGGAATCAGGCCGAAGTTGTGCAGATCCTCGGGCCGCACGAACTCGAAGACGTTCTCTTGGGTATCCTGCGCTCCCACCGATTCCGAGCCGTAGCCGATCGTGCTCTTGCCTTTGCGCATGCGCGAATTGATGATCAGTTCGAGCCCGGAGAATGCGCCGGCAACGATGAAGAGGACGTTGGTGGTATCGAGCTGCAAGAACTCCTGGTGCGGGTGCTTACGCCCGCCCTGCGGGGGTACGGACGCCTCGGTCCCCTCCATGATCTTCAGCAGCGCCTGCTGCACGCCCTCGCCCGAGACGTCCCGGGTGATCGACGGGTTCGCGGACTTGCGCCCAATCTTGTCGATCTCATCGATGTAGATGATGCCGGTTTCCGCGCGCTTCGTATCGAAGTCCGCGGCCTGGAGGAGCTTCAGGAGGATGTTCTCCACGTCCTCCCCCACATACCCGGCCTCGGTGAGCGCCGTGGCGTCCGCAATCGCGAACGGCACGTTCAACACGCGCGCGAGGGTCTGGGCGAGGTAGGTCTTGCCCGTACCGGTGGGCCCGATCAGGAGGATATTGGACTTCTGGAGTTCGACGTCGTCGTCCCCCGTGGTCGCTTGGATCCTCTTGTAATGGTTGTAGACGGCCACGGCGAGAGTGCGCTTGGCGGATTCCTGGCCGACGACGTACTCGTCCAGGACATCGTAGAGCTCCTTCGGCTTGGGAAGGGACCCCAGTGAGGGGACGGCCTGGCGCGGCCCGAGCTCCTCCTCGATGATCTCGTTACAGAGCTCGATGCACTCGTCGCAGATGTACACACCGGGGCCCCCGATGAGTTTCTTCACCTGCTTCTGGCTCTTGTTGCAGAAGTTACACTTCAGCAGTTCCGCGCCGTCCACTCGCACAGGCACCTCCCAACAGTCATCTCAAGCATGCGGGCTGAAGCCCGCGAACACAACCGTATTATGCCCCTGGCTGCGGCGTGCGCGGCGCGCCGCGCCGCCGTGCCCGGGTTGTATCAGTTCTTGGTGAGAATCGGAACCTTGCGCGATTCGAGCACCTGGTCCACGAGACCGTACTCGAAGGCCTGCTGCGCCGTGAGGATCTTGTCTCGCTCGATATCGTTGCGGATCGTGTCCACGCTCTGGCCCGTGTGCGAGGCGAGCGTCTCTTCGAGCCACTCGCGCATCCGCACCATTTCGTTGGCGTGAATCTCGATGTCCGACGCCTGGGCGTAGCCACCCTCCATCGCCGGCTGGTGGATGAGCACCCGCGAGTTCGGCAGCGCGAGGCGCTTGCCCGGCGCACCCGCCGCGAGCAGCACCGCAGCCGCGGAGGCGGCCTGGCCGAGGCACACGGTCTGGATCTGCGGGCGGATGAACTGCATC
>JAKDIE010000284.1 GCA_030450655.1 Ruaniaceae bacterium | reverse complement strand
CAGTCCACCGAGCAGACCATCGGCCCATACGCGCTGCACGATTTCGCGCTCTTCCACACGCTGCGCTACGGCACGGCACCGTCCACGATCGCATTCCTCGCCGAGGCTGCGTGGGCAGACTCCTCTTCGGGACGCTGGCCGGCCGGCTTCCCCGAGGGTGGGCGGCCCGAGTACGATCTCGCCGAGATTCGGCGCTGGCTCGAGGTGTTCCTGAAGCGCTTCTTCGGGTTCTCGCAGTTCAAGCGCTCGGCGGTCCCGAACGGGCCGAAGGTCAGCGCGGGCGGATCGCTCTCTCCCCGGGGTGACTGGCGTGCGCCGTCGGACGGAAACGCCTCCGCGTGGCTGGCCGAGCTGGAGGCCGCCCTCCGCGATGTGGAGTAGCGCGCCCGCACGTCCCCACACCACCTCTGGCTTGATCATCCTGTGCGCACATCGTGCGTTCCAGGCCGTCCCAATCAAGCAGCCTCTCGGGATCCGTCACGTAGGAGCACCGTTTTTGGTAACGTAGCAACACGGCTTTACGTCAAGTTCACGGCGTGGTTTTGGTAAAGTAGCGCCATGGATTGGTACCAGCGTCGGATAGTTGACGACGAACTCGACGCAGCTTTCCCCGCGCTCGCGGCGATCAGCCTTGACGGCCCGAAGGGTGTTGGAAAGACTGCGACAGCGAGCCGAAGGGCCGCGAGCGTCGTTGCCCTTGATGAGCCGCACCAAGCGGAGGAACTTGACGCCGATCCTGGTTTCATTGACCGCGCACCAAAGCCACTGCTGGTGGATGAGTGGCAGCGGTTCCCACGATCATGGGATCTGGTACGTAGGGCCGTTGACCGGGATCGCGCGGGAGGCCAGTTCCTACTCACTGGAAGCGCAGCCCTCGTCACGGCTCCCACACACTCCGGCGCGGGCCGGATCACCAGCCTTCGGATGCGCCCACTCTCCCTCGCGGAGCGTGCGCCAGGACTCGCTACCGTCTCTCTCGCAGCGCTCCTTCGAGGAAATGCCGAGGTCACTGGCACGACCAACTGGGCCATGACTGACTACGTGCGCGAGATCGTCGGATCGGGGTTCCCAGGCATGCGTGACCTCCCCGATCGGGCCAGGCGACTGGCCCTCGACGGCTACCTGGCCCGGATCGTCGATCGGGACATGGTCGAGCATGGCTACCGCGTTCGCGCCCCCGCGGCCCTTCGAGAATGGATCCGCGCGTACGCCAAGGCGACCGCGTCGACCGCAAGCTACACGGCCATCCTCGACGCGGCAACAACTGGTGAGACCAACAAGCCCAGCAAGCCCACCACGATCGCCTACCGCGATGTGCTGAGCCAGCTATGGCTGCTCGATGCGGTAGAGGCGTGGAGGCCACTTGGTATCAACGTTGGCCGGGTGGTCAAGTCTCCAAAGCACCATCTTGCAGACCCCGCGCTCGCCGCACGATTGATGGATCTCGACGAGGATTCGCTCCTGTCCGTCAGTGGCCATCCGATGATCGGCCCCCAACATGGCGCGGCGCTTGGGAGGCTATTCGAAGGTCTTGCCACGCTCAGCATCAGAACGTACGCGCAGGCCGCTGAAGCAAAACTTTGGCACTACCGCGATCAGGCAGGCACTCGGGAAATAGACCTGATTGCCGAAGCCCGCGGAAAGGTGCTCGCGATCGAGGTCAAGCTCGCGGCCTCCGTCGATCCGTCGGACGTCCGCCACCTCAACTGGCTCCAAGGTGTGCTCGGCGAACGTCTAGCGGACCGAGTTGTCATCACGACTGGGCCGACAGCGTACCGGCGCCGCGATGGTGTCGCTGTCATCCCACTCGCACTCCTGGGCCCCTGAGATCTGGCGGACGCCGACGGCCAGAAACGCGTCCGTGTGGTTGGCCGAGTTGGAGGCCGCCCTCCGCGACGTGGAGTAGCGCGCCCGCAGCCCAGACCCAATGACGGGCGATACCAACTCTCGCTGATCGAGCAGAACGACACGCTACTCATCATCCCGGCTACCGCGCTACGCTGGGGTGGGAGATCACATGAGTTACGCGGATCGTTTGTGGGTTGTCACCGGGGCCGCCGGGTTCCTCGGAAACACTCTTGTTCGGGAGCTGCTCGGCCGCGGCCAGAAGGTGCGCGCACTCGTTCAGGACGCGCAGCCGCACCCCTCACTCACGCACCTCGACTGCGAGATCATTCCGATCGATGTCACGGATCCGGCAACCTTGACGGACGCATTCCGCGCCGCGGACAACCTGCCCGTCATCGTGATCCACTGCGCGGGCGTGGTCTCCATCGCGGGTCGGGTTTCGCAGTCCGTGCGTGCCGTGAACGTTGGGGGCACGCGCAACGTGATCGAGGCGTGCGGGCAGGCTCGCGTCTCCCGGCTCGTCTACATCTCCAGCGTCCACGCCATCCCGGAGCCCGATCCGCCGCGCACAATCAAGGAGTGCGACGACCCAGCGGGCTATGACCCCGCAACCGTGACCGGTGAGTACGCAAAGACAAAGGCCGAGGCGACCGCGCTTGTCCTCGCCGCCGATCATCTGGACCGCGTGGTTGTGCACCCCAGCGGCTTGATCGGACCCTATGACTTCGGCGACAGCCACCTGACCCGGCTGATCCGCGACGCGGCTGGCGGGCAACTCACCGCCGTCGTCGCCGGGGGCTACGACTTCGTCGATGTGCGGGACGTGGCGCGCGGGGTGATCGCAGCTTCCCTGCACGCACCCGCGGGCCGCACCTACCTGTTGACCGGTCACTACTCCACG
>JAKDIE010000032.1 GCA_030450655.1 Ruaniaceae bacterium | reverse complement strand
GAGGTCGAGGAGGATCTCCCACTCGGGGCTGTCCGTGCGGTAGGAGTCCCACGTGGTGCGGCGCCACAGGCCACGCTCGTGATCGCTATCGGTCCAGAAGTTGTAGAGACGCTCGCCGCGTTGCGAGACGGCCGGGATCTTGTCTTGCGAGGTCAACACCTCGAGAATCTCCGATTCGATCCGCGCGAATCGTTCCGTGTCCGCGAGGCTCGCTGCGGATTCTGCGTTGCGTGCTCGAACCCAGGCAAGCTGCTCCGCGCCCTCAATCTCCTCGAGCCAGGCTTGGGGATCGTTCGGCACGGCGTTGGCGGAAGGTGCGTCGCTACGATTCTCGTCAGTCACAGTTCAATCCCATCACTTCCGGCACCGGTTCGCCCAATGATCTCGGTAGTCAGCCGTCGCGATCGGCTAAAAAGTACGTCTCGATCGCAATTCAGGGCCTTTCCGCCCCCTGGAGGCATCGAGATGACGTTTTTTGCCGCTGAGGGCGTGAGCCGCGCGAGCAGTGCCCTTATTCCTATCACAAACCCTTACCCGGCGCCCCATCTTTTGATGTGGGGCGGCGGTCCGCTCGTGTGTGGGTAACGGCTACGCGTTACTCGTCACCGATCTTCTCGTCGATGGCGTCGCGGGCGTCATTCACCTTGTCGGCAAACTTGTCACCGGTCACCTTGTTCGCGAAAGCGGCTGCCTTGTCAAGGAGGTCATCGCTACCCGCTTCAGTCTGGGCGTTCGCCAAAGCGTCCTTGCCCTTCTGTACGAGTTCGTCGACCTTGTCCTTGTTGGCCTCGAGAGCGTCCTTACCCTTGTTCACGAGATCATCAACTGGCACGTGAACCTCCTTTCGCTGGGCGACCCGGCGTAGCCGGCTACCACCAGTGTGCACCCTCCCGCAGAGAATTGCACGACTATTTGGGGCCGTCTCACACGGGGCCGTCGCGTCACGCGTGCCCGGGCGCAGTGCCCACCCCGAGCAGGTGCCGAGGAGCCGCGTGGATCACCCCGGAACGAGGAGCCGCGTGGATCACCCCGGAACGACGAGCCGGCGCGAGGGATACTGGATCCTTGGGCTCGTGCGAAGGAGGCGCTAGTGGAACCGGTGACATTGACAGGGCACGGCCTGATACTTCGCCCTCTTGTGCCCCGCGACGCCGCGGAACTCTTCGGCGGGATCGATGCCGCGCTGTGGTCCGGTATGGCGACGCCGCTGCCCGGCTCCGCAGATGAACTCGCCGAGCTATTCGTGCACAGACTGGAGATCCCTGATGCACTGTTTTTCGTCGTCGTCGACCAGATTTCGGGGGCTCTGGCCGGGTCCACGGCCTTCTACGACATCGCGCCGCACCGCCTCGAGATCGGTCACACGTTCTACCTGCGCGAGCACTGGGGCACGCTCGTGAACCCAGCCACGAAGCTGCTCCTGCTCGGGCACGCGTTCGAGACTCTCGGCGTGGGCCGGGTCGCGTTTCGGTGCGATTCCCGCAACGAGCGCTCTGCGCGGGCGATCGAGCGCCTCGGGGCCGCCTACGAGGGGACGCTGCGGCACCATCGCATAGACCCGGTGGGGAATCTCGCCGATACTGCGTACTTCTCGATCCTCGCGGATGAGTGGCCGCGCGTTCGAGATGGGCTCCGCGGAAGGCTTAGCGCCGGGGACTGAGCGCGCTCCGACGTCCGAGTGATGCGGGTTGCCAAGACGTGACCCACTCCCCGCGCCTCCGAATCGTGCCGCGCGATGCGGGCTATGCGCTCTGGTGTGCGGATCGGGCCACGACCCTCAACGACGGGCCAGATGGCAGACCTATTGAAGGAGTGGGATGGGGGCGAGAGACTTGAGGCATGTCGACTGCTGAGGAGGCAGACGTGAAACTGCATGAGCTGAGCGCACTCGAACTGGTGGCCGCAGTGCGCCGCCGTGAGGTGACCGCCGTCGAGATCCTCGAATCCACGCTGGAGCGGGTCGCCACCGTGGACGGCGCCTTCGTGCATCTCGCACCCGAGCACGCGCGGGCCCAGGCGAAGAAGGTCGACGACGCCGCCGCGGCCGGAGTGGACCTGCCTCCGTTCGCTGGGGTCCCGTGCCCGGTGAAGGATCTCTCGCAGGTCAAGGGCCTCGCTTTCGCAGCGGGCAGCGCGGTGATGGCGGGCTACACGGCCGAGGTGGACGATGGCGTCGTCACGCTCCTCGACCAGGCCGGCACCCTGATGATCGGCAAGACCACCACGCCGGAGTTCGGCCTGCCCTGCTACACCGAGCCTGCCACCGGTGCGCCCGCCCGCACGCCGTGGGATCCGCGCCGCACGGCGGGCGGCTCCTCGGGTGGGGCGGCGCTCGCGGTCGCCTCGGGCGTGGTGCCGGTGGCCCACGGTTCCGACGGCGGCGGCTCGATCCGCATCCCGGCCGCGTGCTGTGGGATCGTGGGAATGAAGCCTTCGCGCGGGCTGGTTTCGGATGGCCCAGTGGGAGTGCCGGGCATCGGCCTCGTGAGCCACGGGGTGCTGACGCGCACGGTCCGCGACACGGCCGCGTTCCTCGATGTGCTCTCCGCGCGCTGGCCGGGGGACGCGCCCTCTCCCGTCTCCGGTTCCCTGCTTGCCGCAGTCGACGACCCCGCCACCCTCCAGCGCGATCGCCGACCATTGGTCGCTGCCGTGTCCGATGGCGATCGTGCCGCGGGCCTCAGCGCCCCTTCGCTGAACACCAGCGCAACGCACCTGGACGGCTCAGGCCTGCGGATCGGCGTCCTGACCGAGCCCCTCAACTGCGACGATGCCGAGATTCACCCCGAGGCGCTCAACGCCGTGGCCCGCGCCTCCGAGGTGCTGCGCCGGCTCGGGCACGAGGTGGTCGCGGCGCCGCGGCCGATGACCGGCGCCGACTGGATGTCCTTCATGCCGCTGTGGTCCGTGGGGGCGGCGAGCGTGCCGATCCCGCCGGAGGTGGAGGATTACCTCATGCCGCTCACGCGCTACCTGCGCGAGATGGGCCGCGGATTCAGCGCCGTCGATTACGCTGCCGCCACGGCCGCGATGCAGGGGCTTTCGCGGCAGATCGCCGCCGCGTGGGCCGGGTTCGACGCGATTCTCACGCCCGCGCTTTCTGGGCCGCCCGCCTTCCCCGAGGATCTGCAGCTCGCCGATCCCTCCGCGGATTTCGAGGCGCAGAAGCGGTTCACCCCCTGGACGAGCGTGTGGAACATGACGGGTGCGCCGTCGATCTCGGTGCCATTGCATCGGGCCGACGTCGACGGGGTGACCCTGCCGTTCGGCGTCATGCTGGGTGGCACGGCAATCGGGCAGGACGCGCGCCTGCTCGCCCTTGCCGCCCAACTCGAGGCGGCCGATCCCTGGCCACTCTTCGCGCCGAGCGCGCACTGACCCGGCCGCGCCGCGACTGCCGTCGTCTGCACCCGCAGTCCCCAGCGCGCCCGGAGGGTGGTCACAGTTCCGGGTTGTGATCGCCGTCGGGCATCGCCGTCGGGCTCGGAGACGCCGAAACTTTGACCACCCTCGCGACTGGCCAGGGCCCAGGGTGGTCGCAGTTCCGGGCTTTTCTGCCCGACGGCGGCCCAGACCCCCGGATCTCTGACCACCCTGGGTGGTGGGTGGCCTGGAGGGTGGTCGCAGTTCCGGGTCTCTGGCGGCGAACACGCGTCCCAATGTCGGCATCCTGGTAACGCCATCCACAGCGGCCAAGCGCGAGCCCCTATCCACAGGTTCACATGCGAACTGCGGGCAAACCCAACTTGGGTTACTAGTGTGAGCGGCATGAACAGAGGGATTCTGCCACTTGTGCCACAAAGTGCCACGGAGTGCTACAGTGGCGATATGGCTACCGAGAACGCGGTCAACCAGCGGGATTTGCGGATGCGCTCCAAGGAGATCATGGACGCCGTGGAGGGTGGGCAGAAGTTCACGGTGACACGTGATGGCCGTGACATTGCCGAACTCGTGCCGCTGCAAGGGCGGCGCCGACGAGTCCCAAGTGAGGAACTCATTGCGATGGCGACGCGTTGGCCGCGGCTAGATTCTGACGCATTCATGGTGGATGTCCGCAGCGCATTCGGTGACGAGCTGGCGGATCCGTATGAACGCTAGTCATCCGGTCGGATTGCTCGATACGAACATACTCATTGACCTGGGCCGACTGCCGAACGGCGTTCTTCCCAGAGACGCGGAGATCAGCGCGATCACCCTTGGCGAACTCGCCGTTGGTGTTCATGCGGTGAGGGGATCGAGCCCTGCTGCGGCTTTTGAACGGGCCTCGCGAACCCTGGTGCTCCAGGAGGTCGAGAGCAGGTTCGATCCGATTCCGTACGGCGCGAGCCATGCCCGGATGTTTGGCGCAATCGCTGCGGCGGTCTTCGCGGTTGGACGCAAGCCGCGTGGCCGGAGCCTCGATCTGATGATCGCAGCTACGGCGGCGGCGGAGGGGTTGCCGCTGTATACGCTGAATCCCGCCGACTTCGCGGGGCTCGAGTCGCTAGTCGAAGTGATCGGAGTCGAGAGGATTCGGGACTAGGAGAGGTGGAGCATGAACGCCGCTGATCGGCGAGGTCCACGATCACGCAGTGTCGATCGGCGGAGGTGGCGGATCGCCTTATCAATGGCGTCGCTCCGGAGTTTCTCGCACGCATGATCGATCCGGCCTTCGTCCGGGCGCACGCGGCGTCACCTCATGCCAATCGCGCGATGCAGTGCTATCCACAGCGGCGCCGCGAGCCCCTATCCACAGGCAGCCCGTCGGAGAGTGACGTGCGTACGCCCAACAGGGCTAGGTTGGGCCACACGCTGTTGAAGGAGGAAGTCATGGATCAACGATCATTGGTAAGGGCATTCGCAGGGGTGTTTGCAGTCGCGCTCCTTGCGGGGTGCTCCGGCGGCGACACTTCGGAGAAGGTAAGGCCTACGCCCATTGCCACCACGCCCGCAACGATTGATGTGGTCGAGACGGAGTCGCCGCAGGGCGCGGATATTGATGAGGCCACCGAGGACTTAAATGCATTGGCGGACGTATTCGCCGAGCGGGACCAGTTCATGCGTGATCAGCAGTTGCCGCAGGATGGTTCGCTCCTGAAAGCCACCACGCCCGAGCAGATCGAATTCATCGACGCCCAGCGCGCGCATTTCGAATCGCAGGGGAGCGAGTGGAACGAAGGTGTCGAGGCAGTAACGCTTGCGCTCACCGCGGACTCCTGCGAGACGGCCATTCTGAATGGGCACGAGATCGATGCCGGGGCGGTTTCCTCACACATTGCGACGTCGCCGCTATTCGAAATGCTGATTCCGGCCGATGTTGTGGGCGAGGATCGCGCGCTGGCGGAGGCGAGTGTTGCAAGCATCATGGTCTACGGCATGCGCTACATGTGTCCGGACGATCACCCGCAGTGGAAGGCTGCGTTCGACGAGTTGTACCCGGGCCACGGAGGCGGCTAGCGAACCGGCGCGGTCCCGCTGCGAGGTCCGCCGATCGATAGAGTGGGTGGTGTCGAAGGAGGCGCCATGCAGCCTGTCAGTGAAGCACTGATCGGCGAGGTCCACGATCTCGCGGTGACGATCGGAACGCGCGCGGCGGAGATCGCGCGCTCGCGACGCGCCGGTGGGATCGAGGTGGCGTATTCGAAATCGGCGATTGCGGACATCGTGACCGACGCCGATCGTGAGACCGAGCAGTTCGTGCGGCACGCGCTCGCCGAGGCACGCCCGGACGACGGCTTCCTCGGTGAAGAGTTTGACGCCGTCCCGAGCGCCTCAGGCCTGACCTGGGTCGTGGACCCCATCGACGGCACGGTCAACTATCTCTATGGGCTCGATCCCTGCGCGGTGAGCATCGCCGTCGTCGAGGGGGATCCCACCGGCACGCAGTGGCGCGCGATCGCGGGTGTGGTGGTGAACATCTTCAGCGGGCGCGTCTACTCGGCGGCGGTGGGGCGCGGCGCATGGGCCGACGGCGATCGGTTGGCGGTAGCGACGACGACGTCCCTGCCCGTCACCCTGGTTGCGACCGGCTTCCAGTACGCGCCCGAGGTGCGCGTGCGGCAGGCGCGAGTGCTCGCGAACCTGCTGGGGACGGTGCGGGATATTCGTCGGTTCGGCGCGGCCGCGATCGATCTGTGCCTGCTCGCGGAGGGGAAGGTGGACCTCTTCTACGAGATCGGGCTGAAGCCCTGGGATTTCATGGCCGGCGCACTGATCGCGCAGGAGGCGGGCGCGATCGTGCGCGGGCGTGGAGGGTCAACGCGACCGAGCGGGGAGCTTCTCATCGCGGCGAACTCAACCCTCATCGATCAACTGCAGCCCATGATCGAAGGCTGGGTTCGCGCCGAAGACCTCTGAGCGGTCCCGGCTCGGTGTCGCGCATCGGCCGCTCTTCATCGAAGCGATAGCACGGAACGAATATCGGTTATCCACAGATGTGGCGATGGGCGGCATACCGCCGTAGCGTCACCTGTCACCCTGGATCTATGCACACCATCGCCGATTCTCGAATCCCACGGAAAACAGCGGAGTGGTACCGTGAAACGATGAGTACCACATCTAGTGCACCGATGGGAGACCGAGGTCGCCTTGTGGTTCCCGCGGAGCTACGTGCACGCCACGGCTGGACTCAGGGGACACCGATGCTCTTCATCGAAACCGATCAGGGCGTACTTGTGACGACCCGCGAGCGGGCGCTCGCGCGTGTACGGGAGCAGTTGCGAGATGCCGATCTGGTTGCCGAACTTGTCTCCGAACGGCGTGAGGCTGCGGCGCGCGAGGATGACGCATGATGGTTCTCGACTCGTCGGCGATCCTCGCATTCCTCAAGGGTGAGGACGGAGGCGATGGCGTCGCCCCGCACCTTGAAAACGGAGTGGTGAGTGCGGCCAACTGGTCGGAGGTCGCACAGAAGGTAATGGCGCACGGAGGGGACTGGGCAAGTGCTCGGGCCGTCCTGGTCAGCTTCGGCCTGTCCATTGAGCCGACGACGGACGCCGACGCCGAGCGTGCAGCGTCACTCTGGGAGCGGGGCTCGGGTCTCTCTCTCGGCGACCGCCTCTGCCTGGCCCTGGCCGACCGCCTTGCCACAGAGGTCCTCACAGCGGACCGCGCCTGGGGTGAGAGTGATCGGATCATCCAGCTCCGGTAGTGAAACCTGGCAATGGGAAGCGCGCCGGTAGCCCGTGTCGGGTTGCCCTCGGATTGCGGAGTCTGGGAGGCCGGGGTTCGGCAGCGATCATGGCTTAGCTGGCAGTTCCGTTGCGCACGGGACCTGCGATCGGCGTGTAGCTGGCAGTGGAGTTGCATATTTGCAACGCAACTGCCTGCGTGAGTTGCACGAGCGGTTCATGCTCAACCTCAGGTCCCGACGACGGCCGCCGGAGTGGTCCCAGCCCGGTACTGCGCTGCGATTGTGACCGTCACCGCCGCCGCCAACGGAGATGCAAACGGCGTTAGCGGGTGCGGCTCGGCGCCTTGCCTCGGCCGCGACTACGACCGCCACCACCGCCACCGCGTTGCGACTGGTTCCCCTTATTCGCATTGCGTGCCGGGCGTTGCCCGGACGCGCGCTGCTGCTCGGTGAGTGCCGCATTCCTGCGGCGCGCGATCACAGCGGGATCCACAACCGCGGAAACCTCGCCCACGAGCGCCACCACGGCAGGATCGTCCCTGCGAACCAGTCGTGGAGTGGCCTTGATCTTGGCGGAGCGCAGGAGCGCACGCATCTCGCCGCGCTGCTCGGGAAGGCAGATCGTCACGACCGCGCCCTCCGCCCCCGCGCGAGCGGTGCGACCGGAGCGATGCAGGTACGCCTTGTGTTCCACGGGAGGATCGATGTGCACCACCAGTTCCACATCGTCGATGTGGATGCCGCGCGCGGCAACGTCCGTTGCCACGAGCACCTTTGCCGCGCCGGATTTGAACTCGGCGAGATTGCGCTCGCGCGCGTTCTGCGAGAGGTTGCCCTGCAACTCAACGGCCGGGATACCTCGATCAGTCAGCTGCTTCGCGAGCTTCTTTGCCTGGTGCTTCATGCGCGTGAATAGAATCCGGCGGCCGGTGCCCGATGCGAGTGCCACGATCAGCTCATCCTTCTCGGCCTTCCCCGAAACTTCGAACACGTGGTGAGTCATCTGGGCCACGGGCGATTCGACGGGATCCACGGAGTGCAGGATCGGCTCGTGCAGGTAACGTTGCACGATCTTGTCCACGCCGTTATCGAGGGTGGCACTGAACAGCAGCCGCTGCCCCTGCTTCGGTGTCGCGTTGAGGATCCGGGTGACCACGGGGAGGAACCCCATGTCCGCCATGTGATCGGCCTCGTCAAGCACGGTGATCTCCACGCCGCTGAGGTCGATGGCGCGCTGCTTCATCAGATCGTCGAGACGCCCAGGGGCCGCCACAACGATGTCCGCGCCGCGCGCGAGTTGCTCCTCCTGGCGCTTCTGGGAGACCCCACCAAAGATGGTGGTGACGCGGATGCCCATCGGCGCGGCGATGTACGAGATGGCCTCAGCGATCTGCGTCACGAGTTCGCGGGTGGGCGCGAGCACGAGGCCGCGCGGCCGCCGCGGCCTGCGCTTCGCGGTGGCGCCCACGGCGAGGTTCGCCACCAGTGGGATGCCGAAGGCGAGGGTCTTGCCGGAGCCGGTGCGGCCCCGGCCGAGCACGTCGCGCCCCGCGAGGGTGTCCTCGAGCGTGTCGCGCTGGATGGGGAATGGTGCGGTTTTGCCGTCTTGTGCGAGCGCCTTCGCGATGGGGGCGGGCACGCCGAGGCTGGCGAAAGTAGTGGTGGTCACGTGGACCTTTCATGATCAAGGGGCTCGTGAACGCCGTCGCGCAAAGTGATGCGAGGACTGCGGAGCGTGCGATTGCGCATGCTACGAACGAGCCGTGTTTCAACTCTAGCGCGGTTCGCGGCCCGGCCCGGCGAGACATACGCCACACGCGGCCCAGAATTGTGAAACTTGAGCGGAATAGACTCAAGTTCGCCGTCGTTGACCTAAGTGTGCGGAGCGCCCGCACCCGAATCAACGAAAGGCAGCCATGTCGGACAAGCTCACCACCAAGTCGCAGGAGGCGGTGGCCGCCGCTCTGCAAGACGCCGCCGGGCGCGGAAACCCCTCGCTCGAGCCGGTGCACCTCCTGGCCGCGCTCGCGCAGCAGGACGGCGGCGTCGCCCGCGCGCTCCTGCAGGCGGTGGAGGCTTCTCCGGCCGACGTCGCCTCCCGGGCCAACGCTGAGATCTCCCGCCTGCCGGGGGCCAGTGGCTCGTCCGTCTCCCAGCCGCAGGCCTCGCGCCCCATGCTTTCCGCAATCCAGGCGGCCGGCGAGGAGGCTTCCGCGCTAGGCGACGACTACGTCTCCACCGAACATCTCCTGCTCGCGCTCGCGAAGTCGAGCTCCAGCGCGGGGGACATCCTGCGCTCGGTGGGAGCCACCCGCGAGCAGATCGCCGCCGTGTTGCCCACCGTGCGCGGCTCTGGCAAGGTCACCTCGCCCGATCCCGAGGGCACGTTCCAGGCACTCGAGAAGTAC
>JAKDIE010000283.1 GCA_030450655.1 Ruaniaceae bacterium | reverse complement strand
CTTCGTCGAGGAAACCCACCTTCTCGTAGACGCGCCGGGCTTCGACATTGTGATCGTTCACGTACAGGCTCACCACCGGCGCCACGTCGCGGCGCACCAGGCGCACCACCTCGGACATGGCGGCCGTGGCGATTCCCTGACGGCGCACGTGCGGGTGCGTCCACACGCCCTGTATCTGCGCCATACCACCCCAGAGGGCCCCAATATCGGCCTTGAAGATCACCGTGGGTACGCCGTCGACCGGTTCGATGACGAGGTAGGCGTGTCCCTTCTCGATGAGTCCGCGCACGTACGACGGGTACCCACCACCCGTGCGGGTGGGATCGTAGCCGACTTCCTCGGTGAACATGGCGACGGCGGCGGGAAAGAGCAATTCGTAATCGTGTGGTGTGGCCACGCGGACCCGATCATCCCCCGGCACCACCGAATCTGCGCGAATCACGAGAGCCGGTTGGTTCGGCCTACTATCGCGCGCCGGCCCCCACGATCCTTCAAGATCGCCCCACAACGCCGCGACGGCCGCGGCCTCACCCACGATCGAGGTGGCACGGCGCGGGCGGCGCTTCAGGTGGCGCGCGAACAGTGACATCGCCTCCAGGTCCCCCACTGGCACGAGGTTGTGGCCGCTCCACGCGATCGCACGCACCTCCCCCGGATCGCCCACCAGGAGCAACTTGGATCCAGAGTTCGGGCGCTCGAGATTCTGTGCGGCGAGGATCGCCGTGACGGCATAGCGTTCGCAGAGGGCACGAACGTCCGCAGCATCATCGCCACCCATCGTCCGCACTCCCCCAGAGCGCAGCGACCATCTCACCTCACGGAAACCGAGGGAGTACCCGAGAGTTCCTCCCCCATCTCCGCCGCAAGGCGGTTCGCCTCCTCTATCAGGGTCTCGACGATCTGGTCCTCTGGGACGGTGCGAATGACCTTGCCCCTGACGAAGATCTGCCCCTTACCGTTTCCGGACGCCACGCCCAGATCGGCCTCACGCGCCTCTCCCGGCCCGTTGACGACGCAGCCCATGACCGCCACACGAAGCGGCACGGTCATACCTTCCAAGCCCGCAGTCACCGCATCGGCCAGTTCATAAACGTCCACCTGCGCGCGCCCGCAGGACGGGCACGAGACAATCTCGAGTGTGCGGGGGCGAAGGTTCAGCGATTCGAGGATCTGGTTGCCCACCTTGACTTCCTCGACGGGCGGCGCCGAGAGGGAGACGCGAATGGTGTCACCGATCCCCTTGGCAAGCAGAGCCCCGAAGGCAACGGAGGATTTGATGGTTCCCTGGAACGCGGGCCCGGCCTCCGTAACGCCGAGGTGAAGCGGCCAGTCCCCCACCTCGGAAAGCATCTCGTATGCCCGCACCATGACCACGGGGTCATTGTGCTTGACGGAGATCTTGAAGTCGTGGAAATCGTGCTCTTCAAAGAGTGAGGCCTCCCAGACGGCGGACTCCACAAGTGCCTCGGGCGTGGCCTTTCCGTATTTGGCGAGCAGGCGCGGATCGAGGGAACCGGCATTGACCCCGATGCGGATCGACGTGCCGTGATCCTTCGCCGCCTGGGCGATTTCTTTGATCTGGTCGTCGAACTTCTTGATGTTGCCGGGGTTCACCCGCACGGCCCCGCAGCCCGCCTCGATCGCCGCGAACACGTAACGCGGCTGGAAGTGAATATCCGCGATCACGGGAAGCTTCGACTTCATCGCGATGATCGGCAGCGCCTCGGCATCCTTGTCCGTGGGGCAGGCCACGCGCACGATGTCGCAGCCAGCGGCGGTGAGCTCGGCAATCTGCTGGAGGGTCGCATTGATGTCGTGAGTCTTCGTGGTGGTCATCGATTGCACGGAGATGGGGGCGCCGCCGCCCACCTCGACGGAACCCACCCGGATTCTGCGGGTTTCCTTACGGGGCGCGAGGACGGGGGGTGCCTCTTTGATTGCGGGCATACCCAGGTTGATCGGAACACTAGTCACGGTGACCAGATTACCCGGCGATCGGCGCGACCACGTCGGCCCACGCAAGAATCACCGTCATCAGGATCAACGCGCCGAGCACCCAGTACGCCAGTTTCATGACGGGGGCGAGGTCCACGGGGCCAGGATCGGGGCGTCCCGTCGCTTTGGCCGCCACTCGCCGGATGCCCTCCCAGAGTGCCCCCGCGATGTGGCCGCCGTCCAGAGGCAGCAGCGGGATCAGGTTGAAGACGAAGAGTGCCAGATTCAGCGAGGCGAGCAGCATGAGCATGTCCACCACGCGCATCGCGACCGTGTAATCCTCGGATTCCGCCGACGTGATCGAGCCGGCCATCTGCCCCACGCCCACGAGCGAGACTACTGAGCGATCCGTCGTCGGCTCGTTCCCGATCATGGTTTGGATGGCGGACCAGAGTTGCGTGGGCAGTGACGAGAGGACGCTAAAGGTGCCCGCGGTGGCATCGAAGAGGGTGGCCGGGACGTCGCCGATCGGCTGGCGCACGAGCGCGATGCTCGGGGAAACCCCCACGAAGGGCGTCTCCACCGTTGACTCCGCACCGTTCTCGTCGAGGATCGTGCGCTCGTGCATGACGGGTTCGATCGTGAGTGGAATCTCCTGCCCGTCTCGTTCCACGACGACCACAACCGGTGACGTTCCTCCCGCCTGGATCGCTGCGGTGAGATCCTCCCACCCGCCGATCGTGGTGCCGCCCCACGAGATCACGAGATCGCCTTCCTCGACTCCGGCGAGCGCGGCCGGAGAATCGGGGGTGGCACATTCTGCGGCCGCGAG
>JAKDIE010000282.1 GCA_030450655.1 Ruaniaceae bacterium | reverse complement strand
GACGCGGCAGATTTCCGCATCCACACCACCTGGATCGAGACTGACTTCGCGCCGGAACTCGCCCGCCTCCCCGAGAGCCCCCGGGTCACACACGCGCCCGAGGATAGCGGCGAGAGCGAAACCCAGCGCGTGGTGGTCGAGGTGGGCGGCAAGCGGCTCGAGGTGGTGCTGCCTGCGGTGATTCCACTTTCGCGTCCCGGCCGCCCATCATCCGGTCCCAGGCCAGCCCGCCGCAAACGTGCCACCGGGGCACCCACCGCGGGGGCGTCGTCGTCGGCAGATCTCACCGCGCCCATGCAGGGCACCGTGGTGAAGGTGAACGTGGAGGTGGGCGCCGAGGTCACCGAGGGCGATGTGCTCGTGGTGCTGGAAGCGATGAAGATGGAGCAGCCGCTCGCGGCGCACCGCTCGGGCACGGTCACGAAGGTCTCCGCCGCTGCGGGCGAGACGGTCTCCGCGGGCGCGGTCCTCGTCACGATCGAGGAGTAGCGGGCCGGGAACCACCAAGCGCCGCCGCCGGACGTGGCAGACTCGTTCTATGACGCGAAGGGGCGGCCGCATCGCATCGGATTCGGGCCGAGCCGTCGCGATGACCCCGGGAGGCACTCGATGGCTGAACTGACCCGCAACAGCACGGTGCGTGACCTCTACGCGAACGCCCTCGGGCGGGACATCGTGGACCGCCTGCTGTACTCACTCAACCAGTCCCCACGGCTTGTGACGCTCGCGGGGGGCATGCGCCTGGGTACCGTGGAGAAGCTCGTTGGACGCTTCACAGGGCCCGGCTTCGTGGACTCGCTCCTCGGGCTGCTGAACAACGAGGGGGAGATCCCGGGCGCGGCCGCGGGGCCTGTTGCCCCCGCGTGGTGGAAGGAAGCGGTCTTCTATCAGGTCTACCCGCGCTCGTTCCAGGATTCGAACGGCGACGGCGTGGGCGATCTGCGCGGCGTCATCGACCGCCTCGACTACCTCCAGAGCCTTGGCGTGGACTGCGTGTGGCTCTCGCCGATCTTCGATTCCCCCAACGAGGACATGGGCTACGACGTGCGGGACTACCGCTCCATCATGGCCGAGATGGGCACGCTCGAGGACGCGGACGAGCTGATCCGCGCCTGCCACGAGCGCGGGATGCGCATCATCCTCGATCTCGTGGTGAACCACACCTCGGCCGAGCACGAGTGGTTCCAGAAGGCGCTCGGGGACCCCACCGGCCCCTACGGCGACTACTACATCCTGCGCGAAGGCGAGAGAGTCCCGAACAACTGGACCAGCTTCTTCTCAGGCTCGGCGTGGCGCTACTTCCCGCAGATGCGCCGCTGGGCGCTGAAACTCTTCGCCCCCGGCCAGATCGATCTGAACTGGGAAAACGCCGCCATGCGCGCGGAGGTTGCGGAGATCGTCCAGTGGTGGCTGGGCCGCGGCATCGACGGCTTCCGCCTCGACGTCATCAACTTCATCTCCAAGAACCCCGCCCTGCCGCAGGGCCACCCCTTCATCGGGAAACTCATGGGCATCACCGGAATCGAGCACTACTTCTACGGCCCGCGCCTGCATGAGCACCTGGCGGAGCTGCGCCGCAATGGCTTCACCCGCACCGCTCCCCCGGTCTCGACCCCGCGTTCTCGTGCCGACGACGGCGCCCTGGCAGATCCGCTGCCCGCGGACCCTGTGGGCGTGATGGTGGGCGAGACGCCCGGCATCGGCGTCGAGACTGGCCGCCTGTTGACAGCCGCGGACCGCGGCGAACTGGACCTGATCTTCAACTTCGACGTTCTCGACAACCCGGGCAAGACCCGTTGGAGCGAGTACACCTACGATCTCAACTACATGAAGGACTTCTACACCGACTACGCGAAGCGTATCGGCTCGAAGGACTGGATCGCGCTCTTCCTCGACAACCATGACAACCCAAAGATGCTCTCCAAAGTCGCCGGAGGACAGGAGCGCGATCCGGACGTGCGGAGCGCCGTCGGGAAGGTCCTCGCCACCATCCAGCTGACGATGCGCGGCACGCCCTTCCTGTACCAGGGCCAGGAGATTGGTGCGGCAAACTCGGCGCTCACCTCGGTGGACGATCTCGCGGATATCGAGAGCATCAACCGCCACGCGGAGCTGCGCGCGCTCGGGCGCAGCGAGGAGGCGGCGTGGGCCGAGATCCTGGCCGGAGCGCGCGATCACGCGCGGGCGCCGATGCGTTGGACGGCGCAGGGCGGCTTCACCACGGGCACGCCGTGGTTCGCGGGGGCCGAGGATGCTCCCGGATTCTCCGTGGCGGAGCAGGAGGCCGATCCGGACTCGATCCTGAACTGGCACCGGGCGTTAATCGCGCTGCGGCGGGCGAACCCCGAGCTCGTGTATGGGGACATCGCGTTCCTGCAACCCGCGTGGAAGGACTACTTCGGGTACGTGCGCGGCGGGAAGTTCCTCGTGGAGATGAACCTGGCCGGAGTGGAGGGCCCGCGGCCGTGGTTCCGGGGGCGCACCGAGGTGCTGCTCGGCTCACGGTCCGGCGAGCGCATGGCGCCGTGGGAGGCGAGCGTCAGCCGCATCATCGGATGATGCGGGCCGGGCGGTGTGCGCGCCGGAGTCAAGGACCATCGCGACGGAGCGGTGCGACGGGCCGCTATGGCTGCAAATGATGACTATTGAGGCATTTTCGGTCATGAGATGCAGCCAATCCGGCGCCGACGGTGGCGCGGGACAAACACGTTAGGGTTTACCCATGACCCTGATCTCGGCTGTTGGTCTCGCGCACGTTGCGGGAGACG
>JAKDIE010000281.1 GCA_030450655.1 Ruaniaceae bacterium | reverse complement strand
GGAGCGACCGCTTGTGCTCGGCGCCACCCTTGCCGGCGCTCCCCAGGAACTCGTCGCCGCGCTCAGCGCAGCAGGCGAACCATTGGGAGAAGCGTTCCAGTTACGCGACGACGAGTTGGGCGTCTTTGGTGATCCGGACGTCACAGGAAAGCCCGCAGGCGACGATATCGCCGAAGGCAAGCTGACCCCTCTCATCCTCTTGGGTTGCGACATGGCCAATGCAGATGATGCCGCATTCATTCGGCAGCACCTCGGGGACCGCGCGATCTCACCGGCGGCCGTTGAACGAATCCGGGCGGTCTTGCAGACATCCGGCGCCTTTGCCCGGCACGAGGAGCTGATCACGCAAAGGCAGGATCTCTCCCGCCGCCTCTTCGACGCCGCGCAGATCCCTCCCACCATTCGTGTGGAGCTGGCGGAACTCGCGGTGAGCCTCACGAGCCGGAGTCACTAAGGCCGTTATCACATCCCGAAGGACGAACGTCCTTGCGACACACCACTCACGTCGCTAGAGTTCACTTTAGTCACACCAATCACACCAGTAACTTATCGGAGCCTTCATGTCTGATGCCCGCCGGCTGTCCCTCGGCGCCGCCCTCACCGCAGGGTCCATCGTTTTCACCGCAGTCCCGGCGGCCGCCACTGCTCCGGAGATGCCACGACACTTCTCGACCGTGCGGCAGCACGCACCCGCCACGCACGGATCGCTGGCGATCGCCACGGTGCCGGTGCGCGCTGTCGCTCCCACCGCGGCGCCAACGATGACCTACCAGGTGCAATCGGGTGACACCGTCTGGGCAATCGCCCAACGCACTGGCGCCACGGTGTCCACCATCATTTCGGCGAATGGACTGAGTGCCAACGCACTCATCCGGCCTGGTCAGGTCTTGACGATCCCCTCGGCGGCTTCGGCGGGCACCTCGAGCAGCCCGGCTCCGTCCGCACCCGCAGCCACCAAGAGCGTCACCATCAAAGCTGGCGATACCCTCTCCGGCCTTGCCAGGACGCACGGCACCACCGTCCAAGCACTCATGAGCGCCAACGGACTGACGAACCACATCATCATCGCTGGCCGCACGCTGAGCATCCCAGGAACCGGCGCCACCACCTCGGCGCCAACAACGCCAACTGCACCCGCTCCGTCCGCACCCGCAGCCACCAAGAGCGTCACCATCAAGGCTGGCGACACCCTCTCCGGCCTTGCCAGGACGCACGGCACCACCGTCCAAGCACTCATGAGCGCCAACGGACTGACGAACCACATCATCATCGCGGGCCGCACGCTGAGCATCCCAGGAACCGGCAACACCACCACCGTTCCACAGAGGGTCGGCAACACGTTCCTCCACTACACCTACCCGGACCACGTCGTCGCGGCCGCGAACGTCAACCTTGACGCCCTGTTGAAGTCCGGTGTGCCCTCGCGCGCGCAGATGCAGAGCCAGGTGCGGGAGACTGCGGTGTCGATGGGTCTCGATCCCGCCCTGGCCCTCGCGGTGGCGATGAAGGAATCGGGTTTCAACCATGCGTCCGTCTCCCCCGCGAACGCGATCGGCACCATGCAGGTGATTCCCAGCTCTGGTGAGTGGGCCTCGAATCTTGTGGGATACAAGCTCAACCTGCTCAATCCCAAAGACAATGTGGTGGCCGGCGTGGCGATCCTGCGGCAACTCGTTCGGACCTCTCCCAACCTGGACCACGCGATCGCCTCGTACTACCAGGGGCAGGGCTCGGTGAACCGGAATGGCATGGCCTCGGACACCAAGCAGTATGTGGCTGGCGTGCGAAGCTTTATGACTCAGTTCGGGGGATAGTGGCGTTCGCCATTAGACACTCCTGCACGGTCCTCGGTTCACACGGCGAAGCCGCATAGGATCACGCTGTGAACACCAATCTGGCCGGCACCGTCATCGACGGTCGGTACGTGGTGCTCTCGCGCATTGCCAGGGGAGGCATGGCCACCGTCTACCTCGCCCACGATCGTCGCCTCGATCGTGACGTCGCAGTCAAGGTGATGCATCCCCACCTCGCGGAGTCCGAACCGTTCATCCTTCGCTTTCGGCGTGAGGCTCGTGCCGCTGCACGGCTCAGCCACCCGAACGCCGTGGCCGTGTTCGATCAGGGAACCTGGGGCGACTCTCTCTATCTGACGATGGAGTACGTGGAGGGCGAGGATCTTCGTGACACGCTCCGGCGAGTCGGGGCGCTCTCGGTGGGTGAAGCCCTCGAGATCATCAAGAATGTCCTTGACGCCCTCGCCGCCGCCCACCGCCGGGACCTCATACACCGAGACATTAAGCCCGAGAACGTCCTTCGGTCCACGGACGGCACGCCCAAGCTCGCGGACTTTGGGCTGGCCCGAGCCGTATCTGATGCAACCCAGGCGTCCACCGGAACGGTCCTCGGGACCGTTGCCTACCTCGCGCCGGAACTCGTGACAGAGGGTGCGGCCACGAGAGCCTCCGACGTGTACGCGGTGGGGGTGATGCTCTTCGAACTGCTCACGGGGCGGCAACCGTTCTTCGGAGACATTCCGATCAATGTGGCGTTCCAGCACGTCACGTCATCGGTCCCACCGGTCTCGACTATCGTGCCTGGGATACCCCGTGAGGTGGATGATCTGGTCGCTGCCCTCACCGCGCACGATGTTCCCGATCGTCTGCCCGACGGCGAGCACGCACTAGCTAAGGTGCGTCGAGTTCTCGAGGTCCTCTCCCCCGAATCTGCTGCGATTCGTGCCGATGTCTCCGGCGTGACGGATGCCTCCGACCCCAC
>JAKDIE010000280.1 GCA_030450655.1 Ruaniaceae bacterium | reverse complement strand
TCATCGAGGTCGTCAAGGGCGGCCTGATCCTCGACATCGGCCTGCGCGGCTTCCTGCCCGCATCGCTCGTTGAGATGCGTCGCGTGCGCGACCTGCAGCCGTACCTTGGCAAGCAGCTCGAAGCGAAGATCATCGAGCTGGACAAGAACCGCAACAACGTGGTGCTTTCTCGCCGCTCCTGGCTCGAGCAGACGCAGTCCGAGGTGCGCTCCACCTTCCTGCAGACCCTCGCCAAGGGCCAGGTGCGCCCCGGTGTGGTCTCCTCGATCGTCAACTTCGGTGCGTTCGTGGACCTCGGCGGAGTGGACGGCCTCGTGCACGTCTCGGAACTGTCCTGGAAGCACATCGATCACCCGAACGAGGTTGTCGAGGTTGGCCAGGAGGTCACGGTCGAGGTGCTCGAGGTGGACATGGACCGCGAGCGCGTCTCCCTGTCGCTGAAGGCCACCCAGGAGGACCCGTGGCGCGCGTTCGCTCGCACCCACGCGATCGGCCAGGTTGTGCCAGGTAAGGTCACCAAGCTCGTTCCGTTCGGCGCGTTCGTGCGGGTCGAGGACGGCATTGAGGGCCTCGTTCACATCTCGGAGCTGGCGACCCGCCACGTCGAGGTCCCCGATCAGGTCGCGAAGGTGGGTGCACCGGTGTTCGTCAAGGTCATCGACATTGACCTGGAGCGCCGCCGCATCTCGCTGTCCATCAAGCAGGCCAACGAGGGCGTGGATCCGACCTCTGATGATTTCGATCCATCGCTGTACGGCATGGCCACGGAGTACGACGAGGACGGCAACTACAAGTACCCCGAGGGATTCGATCCGGAGACCAACGAGTGGATGGAAGGCTTCGACGCCCAGCGTGAGCAGTGGGAGGCGCAGTACGCGATCGCCCAGGAGCGTTGGCTGGCCCACAAGGCTCAGGTCGCCGAGGCTCTCGATGCAGATTCGGACACGCTGCCCGAGGACGCCGCGACCTTCGCGACCTCCTCTGAGCCGTCCGAGGGCACCCTCGCCTCTGACGAGGCGTTGGCTGCGCTGCGTGAGAAGCTGACTGGCAACTAGCCACTGCTGAGTGCAGGAAGGGGTCCGCTTCGGCGGGCCCCTTCCGCATTTCTCGGCCGGGTCCGGCCGCGCTCGCGCGCAGAATCACGAATAGGGTTCACTCATGATCATCCTCGGCCTGACTGGCGGAATCGGTGCCGGCAAGTCCACAGTCGCGGAGCTCTTCGCCGCACGCGGCGTCACCGTGATCGATGCCGATGCGATCGCGCGCGAGGTGACGGCTCCTGGCACACGCGGTCACGATGCGGTGGCGGCGGAGTTCCCGCACGCCGTGGTTGATGGCGTCCTCGATCGGTCCGCGCTGGCGCGCATTGTCTTTACCGACGACGACGCCCGGCGGCGTTTGGAAGGTATCGTCCACCCCCTCGTGTACGCGGAATCCGAACGGCGCGCCGCGGGCCACGAGATCGTGCTCCACGACGTCCCCCTGATCACTGAGAAGGGACGTGCTGATCGCTACGATGCCGTGATCGTCGTCGGTGCATCGCAGGATGTGCGGCGCGATCGCTTGATCCGTAGGGGGATGACGGATGCGGATATCACGGCGAGGATTGCGGCCCAGGCCTCCGACAGCGAGCGGCGGCAGATCGCCGATTTCTGGATCGACAACGACGGCGATCGCGCGGCACTCGAGCGCCAGGTGGCGGCGATCATCGAGCGTGTCAGTGGCTCGGTTTAGTGTGTAGGGATGCAGGAAGTCATCCAGGCGAACGAGCCTTTCGAAGTCATCTCGGAGTATCAGCCGAGCGGTGATCAGCCGCAGGCGATTGCCGAGCTCGAGGCGCGAATCCGGGCGGGGGAGAAGGATGTGGTGCTCCTCGGCGCCACGGGCACGGGCAAGTCCGCGACCACTGCATGGCTGATCGAGAAGCTCCAACGTCCCACGCTGGTGATGGCGCATAACAAGACCCTGGCCGCGCAGTTGGCGGCGGAGTTCCGGGACCTTCTGCCGAACAACGCGGTGGAGTACTTCGTCTCGTACTACGACTACTACCAGCCCGAGGCGTACGTGCCGCAAACCGATACCTACATCGAGAAGGACTCCTCGATCAATGACGAGGTGGAGCGCCTGCGGCACTCGGCAACCAACTCGCTCCTGACCCGCCGGGACGTGATCGTAGTCGCCTCGGTCTCCTGCATTTATGGACTCGGCACACCCGAGGAGTACGTGGAGCGCATGATGCCGCTCACGGTGGGGATGACCATAGAACGGAATGATCTGCTGCGCGCGTTTGTGAACATGCAGTACACGCGCAATGATCTCGCCTTCACCCGCGGCACGTTCCGCGTGCGCGGCGATACGGTCGAGATCATTCCGGTCTATGAGGAACTCGCGATCCGAATTGAGATGTTCGGGGACGAGGTGGACTCCCTCACGATGCTCAACCCGCTGACCGGCACACCAATCCGCTCTGAGGAACGCGTCTACGTGTTCCCGGCGACTCACTACGTGGCCGGCGAGGAGCGCATGGCGCGCGCCATTGGGTCCATCGAGGAGGAACTCGCCGCGCGCCTCGACGAACTCCAGAAGCAGAACAAGCTGCTTGAGGCGCAGCGCCTGCGGCTGCGCACCACGCACGATATCGAGTCGATGCGCACCTTGGGAACCACGGCGGGAATCGAGAACTACTCGCGGCACATCGACGGCCGCGGTCCCGGAACGCCCCCGCACACGCTGCTTGACTATTTCCCAGACGATTTTCTCCTGGTGATCGATGAATC
>JAKDIE010000279.1 GCA_030450655.1 Ruaniaceae bacterium | reverse complement strand
TTCGACCACCCTCACGGCCACCACCTCCCCAGGGTGGTCAGAGTTTCGGGGGATTGGCGGTGGTGGGGCCACCGTCGGCCAGAAAACACCGGAACTTCGACCACCCTCACGGCCACCACCTCCCCAGGGTGGTCAGAGTTTCGGGGGATTCGCGGTGGTGAGGCGTGTGGTGCGGCGTGATCTCGCCGAATCTGCGACCACCCTCAGTGACCTGTCGGCGCCTCATCACTCAGTCTCCTCATCATGGCCGACGGCGCGTGGCAGGCTCGGCACTCCCCGTTTCGGTGGGAGGTCCCATCCGTTGGGCGATTTCTCGCGCGATTCCTGCCGTCTCGCCCTCTGCTCCCGAGCCCACTCGGTCACGGCCTGCAGTTCGGGGGAGGGGGCGGGAGTCGCACCGCCGGCTGGCTCCGCGCGGTGTGGATCGCGCACGAGCATGCTCATCCCGAGGGCGTCGAGGAGCCGGAGGATCTGTTCGAGTTCGGCGCTGCGATGTCCCCCTTCGAGGCGAGCGAGCCATGAGCGGGAGACCCCGGCGCGCTCGGCAAGTTCGTGTTGGGTGAAGCCGTGCGCGGTGCGGGCATCGCGCACGGTGGCCCCGAGCTTGGTCCAGTCGCCGATCAGGATGTCCACGGCAACCCACCTCCAGTTCCATTGTCCTCGTACGGAGACATCATCTCAGTGTCTCTGATCGAAGACAAGAGTGCGGCGTCTTCGTTCGAGGACCGCCGCCCACCCGCGATGCGCGCCAGCGCCTACCGCGCACCCCACCCCGGCACCCCGCACCCACCAATACGCGCTGGGCGAATTCCCGCCCCAATACTGTGACGCGGATCGCGCTCTCACGAAACAATGGGCGGGTACCACCCCTCCCGCATAGGCCCTTCGTCTGGTTCACTCCGGGCGCCATTGCGAGAGAATAGTGACAGCGGTACAGACCGACCCGCTCGCAACCGCGAACCGCACGGCGCGAGCACCAACTGAGGAGAAATATGACCGTCCAAGCGACAGACATTAAGGCGGGTGCACCGGCGAACGCTCCCGCAGAGCTCGTTGACTGGGTATCCGAAATCGCTGCCCTGACGAAGCCGGAAAGCGTGTACTGGGCCGATGGCTCCGTCGAAGAGCGCGATCGCCTCTGCGACGAGATGGTGGCGTCCGGTACCTTCATCAAGCTGAACGAGGAAACGCGCCCCGGCTGCTACCTCGCCCGTTCCGCCCCGTCGGACGTGGCGCGCGTGGAGTCCCGCACCTTCATCTGTTCGGAGAAGGAAGAGGACGCCGGCCCCACGAACCACTGGGCCGATCCGGCGGAGATGAAGAGGACTCTCCAGCCCCTGTTCGATGGCTGCATGCGCGGCCGCGTCATGTACGTGATCCCCTTCTCGATGGGCCCCCTCGGCGGCGCCATCTCGAAGCTCGGCGTGGAGATCACTGACTCCCCGTACGTGGTTGTCAACATGCGCATCATGACCCGCATGGGCGCCGAGGCGCTCGCGGGAATCGCCGCTGGCGAGTACTGGGTGCCCGCGGTCCACTCGGTGGGTTACCCGCTGGTCGATGCCGATGGCAACGAGCGCGAAGACCTCGCCTGGCCCTGCAATGACGAGAAGTACATCACGCACTTCCCGGAGACGCGCGAGATCTGGTCCTACGGTTCGGGCTACGGCGGCAACGCCCTGCTCGGCAAGAAGTGCTACGCACTGCGTATCGCCTCGGTCCTGGGCCGTGACGAGGGCTGGATGGCCGAGCACATGCTCGTCCTGAAGATCACCGGCCCGGACGGCCGCGTGTACCACCTCTCCGCAGCGTTCCCGAGTGCCTGTGGCAAGACCAACCTCGCCATGCTCCGTCCCACGATTCCCGGCTGGAAGGTCGAGACCGTTGGCGATGACATCGCCTGGATGCGCCCCGGCCCCGATGGCCGCCTGTACGCGATCAACCCGGAGGCGGGCTTCTTCGGCGTCGCACCGGGTACGTCCGAGCTCACCAACCCCACGGCGCTGCACGCTCTGAGCCACGATGTGGTCTTCACGAACGTTGCTTTGACGGACGACGGCGACGTCTGGTGGGAGGGCCTCACGGAAGAGAAGCCGGCTCACCTCATCGACTGGAAGGGCAATGACTGGACGCCTGAGTCGGGCGTCCCGGCCGCTCACCCGAACAGCCGCTTCACGGTTCGTGCGGACCAGGCCGAGTCGATTGCGTCCGAGTGGGAGGACCCGGCCGGTGTGCCGATCGATGTCATCCTGTTCGGTGGCCGCCGCGCCACCAACGTGCCGCTGATCTCCGAGTCCTACAGCTGGGACCACGGCGTGTTCGTGGGCGCCACGGTGTCGTCCGAGCAGACCGCTGCTGCCGAGGGCGCAGTTGGTTCGCTCCGCCGCGACCCGTTCGCCATGCTGCCGTTCTGCGGCTACAACATGGCCGATTACTGGGGCCACTGGGTGGAGATGGGCAAGACTCTTGGTGACAAGGCTCCGCGCATCTTCCAGGTCAACTGGTTCCGCAAGGACGAGGATGGCAACTGGCTGTGGCCAGGATTCGGTGACAACGCCCGTGCGCTCGAGTGGGCGCTACGCCGCGTGAACGGTGAGGTGGACGCCACCCCGGCGATCTCCGGCCGTCTGCCGGTGAAGGGTGACCTGAACCTCGATGGTCTGGACATGACGGACGAGCAGATCGACGCGCTGTTCGCGCTCGATCCGGCCGCATGGGCCGGCGAGGCGGACCTGACCGAAGAGTACTTCGCTCAGTTCGGCGACAAGCTGCCCGAGGCCCTCACCGAG
>JAKDIE010000278.1 GCA_030450655.1 Ruaniaceae bacterium | reverse complement strand
TCCGTGGACAGGCCCACGCGCCGCAATGCCACGCGCTCTTCGGCCTCTAGGTTCTCGGAATCGTGTGAATCCTTCTGGATGGCAGTGCCCTCCAAGGAAAGGCTGCGTGCCAGGATGCGGTCAACGACGTCTTCGGGGGTTGCGCTACTCAATCAAGTCCTTTCGTGTCCCCCAAGCGTCTCACGGACCACTGACACGACCGAAGTGATTTTCCACAGGGCAGAAAGGCAATCACGATGCCTTCACCCGCTCCTGCCATGCGGAACGGTCAAAATGTACGTCTTTGTACGTTCCTGTACACTCTGCGTATGACGACGATATCGGCCAGCAAGGCCCGCCAAAGCCTTCCCGCCCAACTCGACCGGGTCGAAGCGGGAGACGAGGTGGCCATCACTCGCCACGGACGGGTTGTCGCCATACTGATCAATCCCGAGCAGCTCGCACGCCATCGTGCTGTTGAGGCGTGGCGCCAGGCCGATTCGTACGGCGCACTCCTCTCTCAGGCGCGCGAGGAACCCCTGAAGAGCGCCCCCGTCAGCACCCAGCGGGCAGAGGAACTCGTGGGCGAGATTCGTACAGATCGGTCGTGGCGATGATCACGGCGTTCGATACCGACGTGCTCATCTACGCGGCCGCGGAGGGCCACCCGCTTGGCGCCAGAATCATCGAACTATTCCAGAACGAACGCGGGACACGAATCGGCTCCGTCCTCCTGCTCACCGAGGTTCTGGCGAAGCCGCTGCGCGACCATCCCGAATCTGCGGAAGCCGCAAGCCTGATTAGCCTGCTGAGCCGACTCGAGTTGCGCCCACTCGACGAACCTACGAGCCGCCTCACTCTTGCGCTCGCCGTGAGATACAGCTTGCGTGCGGTGGACGCCTCGCACCTCGCAACCGCAATTGCCGCGGGAGCTGATCGCTTCCTCACCAACAATCGCAAGGACTTCCCTCAGACGATCACAGAAATCGAGATCGTCTACCCGGACGAACTATAGAGCCCAAACGCCGTAGCACCTGACGGCGCGCGACCACGGATCCCGCGCGCGTGGATTCGCACCCTATGCGAGCGCCTGCGCGATTCCTGCCAAGACTGCGCGGATCTCGGCACGTACGGAATCGGGGGCGGGCGACTGAGGTGGGATTGGCGGCCCACACGGGTGCCCAATCTCATCCACCGCCAGCTTCACGAGTGGAGCGAGTCCGTAGGTTGTGAACAGTTGGTTCAAGGGCCAGATCGCGCGCTGTAGCCGCTCGCGCGCCGCCAGATCTCTCTCACGATGAGCCTGCCATAGCGCCACCGCAGCGGCAGGCACCACGCACGCTGGCCCCGCCATCCACCCCACGCCGCCAAGATCGAACACGGCGGACGGCAGATGCGCGGAGGCCGCGAAGAACTTCAGCCGGTCGCCCAGAGCCCCCTGGATTGTCAGCAGCTTGCCGGTCACTCCCGAGGCATCCTTCATGTACTGGACATTGGGGCTTTCCACTATGCGTTCCAGTGCCGCCAACCGGATGTCCCCTCCAAGACGCGGATTCATGTAAAGAACCACCGGCAGATCGGTGCCGCCAGCCAGCGCAGTGAAGTAGTCCACAACGTCGGGAATGGCGGGAGGACCATACGCCAACTGAATGCCGACGACGCCCGCGGCCCCCCACGACTGCATCGCCGCCGCCTCCACCGCGGCGGTGGCGCTGGCGTACGCTGCAACTCCGGCGACAACAGGAACCCGACCGGCCGCCTCGTCCACCGTGGTCTTCACGATAATCTCACGTTGCGAGCGCGTAAGGTACATCACCTCACCCGTGGATCCGAGCGGCGAGAGTCCATCCACGCCGCTGTCGATGAGGAAGCGCACGAGGCGGCGCAAGGCCGCCTCGTCCACATTCCCACGCGAATCAACGGGCGAAACAAGGTAGGGGAAGATCCCCGAGAACTGATTCATCACCAGAACCCTATGAGCTTCATCCATGAGCCACCAACGATCATCCACACGGCGATCGAGGCAAGTGCTGCGATGAAGCTCACGCGCCACCACTGGCCCACCGTATTGAATCCCGTTCCGAACAGCGCCGGGCTCGCGCCGCCGGAGTATTGGGTGATCGAGGTGAAGAGGTTCGAGATGTAACCCAGCACAAGCGCGGCCATCAGCGGGGGCGCACCCAGCGTGATCGCCGCAGCCAGGAACGCAACGTACATCGCGGAAATGTGCGCGGTGGCCGAGGCGAAGAGGTAATGGCTGAAGAAGTACACGAGAGTGAGGATGATGAACGCCACGGGCCAGTCAAAACCACCGAGGGATCCCGCGATCTTGTCCGAGGCGTAGGTGATGAGACCGTACTGGTTGAGGGCACTCGCCATCATGAAGAGCACGGCGAACCACACCATGGTGTCCCACGCAGACCTCTCACTGATGACGTCCTCCCACGTCAGCACACCGGTGACGAGGAGAACCACCAATCCGACGATGCCCGTCGTCGTCGCACTGATTCCGAGGAGCATGTCACCCACTGTCCACAACAACAGCAGGAGCATGAAGGTGGCCGCCATGATCTTTTCTGCGTACGTGACAGGGCCAATCTTGGCGAGTTCGCCCTTCGCCATCCGCACGACCTCAGGGGTGTCCTTGAGCTCAGGCGGGTAGACCTTGTAGACAACCCATGGCACGACCGCGAGTGCGGTGAGCCCGGGGACGATGGCGCCCAGTGCCCAGTTTCCCCAGGTGATCTGTACGCCCTGATCGCCTGCAAACGAGGCGATCAGCGGGTTGCCCGCCATCGCCGTCAGGAACATCGCACACGTGA
>JAKDIE010000277.1 GCA_030450655.1 Ruaniaceae bacterium | reverse complement strand
GGAGACGGCCGGGGGGTCCGGGGGACGGATGATGGTGACTTCTTTGCCACCTTCTTCTTGCCGGAGAACATTTCAAGCATGCGGTCCGTGACCACGAAGCCGCCCACGAGGTTCATCGACGCCAGCACGACTGCGATGATCGAGAGGATCAGCAGAAGCGGGTTCGTGGCGTGTGCGGTCACGATGAGCGCACCCACCAGGATGATTCCGTGGATCGCGTTGGCACCGGACATCAGCGGCGTGTGCAGTGTGGAGGTCACCTTCGAGACAACCTCGACTCCCACGAACGCCGCGAGCACGAGGATTGTCAGTGACGTCATGAATTCCATCAGGCGTCCTTCCCTTCATCGCTCGCAGGTGCGGGAGCGTCCGCAGGTGGCGCCGTTGGACCGACGAGCCGGTTCACGCCGTCGTGCGTGATCGTCATGCCCTCCACGATGTCGTCGGCGAAGTCCACGTTGAGCGCGCCATCGGCAACGATCAGCTTCAGGACGTTCTCAACGTTCTTCGCGAACAGCCGCGAGGCATCCGTGGGCAGATCCGAGGCGGCAGAGGCCAGGCCCACGATCGTGACGACCCCATCGCCCTGTGCCGATGCGATCTGGACGTCCTTACCCGGGACTGAACCCTCGACGTTTCCGCCCGAGGGCGCAGCAAGATCGACGGCGACGGATCCGGGACGCATCGCGGCCACCATCTCGTGCGTGACCAGGCGCGGCGCGGCGCGGCCGGGGATCGAGGCCGTGGTGATGAGGATGTCCGCTTGGGCGATGTGCGGGGCGAGCGCCGCCTTCTGGCGGGCGGCGGCATCATCGCCGAGGGACTTGGCGTACCCGCCGCTGCCGGTGCCCTCGGCGGCATCGAGGCCCACCTCGATGAAGGTGGCGCCCACGGAATGGGCTTCCTCAGCCGAATCCGGGCGGATGTCGTTGGCGGCCACGGTGGCGCCAAGGCGCTTCGCCGTAGCGATTGCCTGGAGCCCGGCCACGCCGATTCCGAGGACCACGACCTTGGCGGGAGGGACAGTCCCTGCGGCCGTCATCGCCAGCGGGAAGAAGCGCGGCAAGCGGATCGCGGCCTCCAGCACGCACCGGTATCCGGCGGCCAGAGCCTGCGAGGACAGCACGTCCATCGACTGCGCGCGCGAGGTGCGCGGCAACTTCTCGAAGCTCATCGCCGTGACCCCGGCAGCCGCGAGCGCGGCGACCCGTTCGTCGTCGTACGGTCCGGCCAACCCAATCGTGACCGCGCCTCGCCGCATCCGGGCGATCGCAGCCGCCGGAAGCGGCGTCACATGGGCGAGAATATCGATCGATGCAAGATCGATGCCGGAGACAATCTCGGCGCCCGCGGCCTCGTACTGCGCGTCCGGGTACGCGGCGAGTGCGCCAGCGCCCTTCTCGACGAGCACTCGATGACCGGCGCGCACCAAGCTTCTAACAATTTCGGGGACGATCGCGACCCGGGTTTCGGGCTGCGGCTCCCTCGGTGCAGCTACAGTGATCACCCCCTCAGTCTAGGTTGGCGGGCCACCCCGCCGAGGGGACTAGGGGCCCAGACTCGCAACGGTTTGCCGCCCATTCCTCCCCTCGTTCCCGCGCGCCTCCGTTACAGTCGATGCATGAGTCAGCCATTCGACGATGTCCCGCCTCCCGAGACCGATCGCGAAGTGCTCTCGTGGGAGCTGTTCGGCGATGCCTCACGCGCCCTCGCGCAACAGATCGTGGATTCTGGGTGGGCCCCAGACGTGGTGGTAGCGATCGCCCGCGGGGGCTTGATTCCTGCGGGCGCCGTAGCCTACGCCCTCGGGGTGAAGGCCATGGCCTCCACGAACGTCGAGTTCTACACGGGGATCGCCGAGGTTCTCACCGAACCCGTGTTCCTGCCGCCGCTGATGGATGTGAACTCTCTGGCGGGGAAGAAGGTCCTCGTGGTCGACGACGTGACGGACTCGGGCCGCACACTCCAGAAGGTTCTCCAAGAACTCCGCGACGAGTTCGGCAACCATGCTGTTGGTGAGGCACGTTCCGCAGTGCTCTATCACAAGCCGTGGGCGGTCCTTGAACCCGAGTATGTGTGGCGCAACACTGCACGATGGATCACGTTCCCATGGTCCGCGCTGCCACCAGTGCTACCGACCAACTGATACTCACCCACTCGCCCTCGTACCGCCTACTCGCCCCTCACCACCTCCGTAGGGTGGTCCCAGATCCAGGGGTTCCGGCCGCCGTCGGGCACAAAGCGCCGAACCATCGACCACCCTACGGAGGGGCAGGAGGGCCACGTGGCAAAGGACACATGCCTCCCGCTTTACTTCGCGATCGGCGATGTCTATAGAATTGAGGCACTGGGAATCCTCCCGGAGGCTGGTTTATCCAGCCGCTCATAGCCGCGCAGGGCCGCTCGGTTACGAGAGTTCCTGTTCGGCACACCGAAAGGAACACGAAAATGACAGCAACCTACGCAGCCGGCACCTTCTCGGCTCGCATTGCCACCGCGGGCGAAGGACACCTCAGCGCCACGCAGCGCATAAGCATCGCCAAGAAGCTGCGCACCGCCAACACGGTAGCGTTCGCTCTCGTCTCGCTCGCCGTCCTCACGGTGGTCGCGATCGTCAGCCTCCCGGCTGCCGCGCTGGTTGGCCTCCCGCTGGTCGCGCTCACCGGGGTCGCCCAGTACCGCGGCCAGGACGAGTGGGTCCTCCGCGAGCTCGACCGTATCGAAATGGAAATCGCTACGATCGACTAGTTCGAGTCCACCGAGACCTCGCCACTGCAGCTTGAGGATCTCGCGCCGTCGAGGATGACGGCGCTT
>JAKDIE010000276.1 GCA_030450655.1 Ruaniaceae bacterium | reverse complement strand
GTTGCGGGCGAGTTCGGCATCGAGAATCGCCAGATCGTAGGCGGCGTTGAAGGCGACCACGGGGGTGCCCGCGGACAGGGCACCGGCAACGGCATCGGCGATTTCAGGCAGTGCGTGCGTGGGCGAAGCGCCGTGCGTGCGGGCGTACTCCGTGCTGATCCCGTGGACCTCCGTGGCCCGCGCAGGGATCTCAATCCCCGGATCGATCAGCCAGGTCGCTTCCCGCAAGCCAGCCGAATCACTGACGATAACCGCGGCCGTGACGATGCGGTCCTCGTTGACGTTGACGCCGGTGGTCTCGGTGTCGAATCCGGCGAGGGCGTGATCAATCCAACTCATGGTTTAACCCTGCCACATGCCACTGACACGGACGTCCACACGCATATGATGCGAGACGGCTCGGCGGCTACCGCTGGTGGTAGGGGTGCACCACCACGTCGACCCGCTGGAACTCCTTAAGGTCCGAGTATCCGGTGGTGGCCATCGCGCGAGCGAGCGCGCCCATCAGGTTCGTGGTGCCATCGGCCGCGCGCGAAGGACCGTTGACGATCTCCTCAAGCGATCCGGCGGTCCCCACGTTGACGCGTTCGCCGCGCGGCAACACGGGGTGGTGCGCCTCGACGCCCCAGTGCCAGCCGCGCCCGGGCGCCTCGTTCGCACGCGCCAGGGCGGTGCCCATCATCGCGGCGTCCGCGCCGCACGCGATCGCCTTCACGAGATCGCCGGAGCGGCCAATCGCACCATCGGCGATCACGTGCACGTAGCGGCCCCCGGACTCGTCCAAGTAGTCGCGGCGTGCGGCGGCCACATCAGCCAGCGCGGAGGCCATCGGCACGTGCACGCCGAGCGCCTGCCGCGTGGTGTAGGAGGCCCCGCCGCCGAATCCCACGAGCACTCCCGCCGCGCCGGTCCGCATCAGGTGCAACGCCGCCGTGTACGTGGCCGCGCCGCCCACGATCACGGGGACGTCCAACTCGTAAATGAACCGCTTGAGGTTGAGCGGCTCACGGTTGAACGAGACGTGCTCGGCGGAGACCGTTGTCCCGCGGATCACGAAGATGTCCACGCCGGCCTCAACCACGCGGCGCCAATGCTCCTGCGTGCGCTGCGGAGAGAGCGAGCCGGCCACGGTGACGCCAGCCGCGCGGATCTGGCGGATACGCTCCGTGATCAGCTCGGGATCCACCGGAGCCGAGTAGATCTCCTGCATACGGCGCATCACATCGCCGTTCTGTAGCTGCGCGATCTCCTCCAGCAGGGGTGAGGGGTCCTCGTATCGGGTCCACAGCCCCTCAAGGTTCAACACGCCGATGCCGCCGAGGCGCCCCAACTCGATGATCGTCGCAGGGGACATCGAGGAGTCCATCGGCGCGCCCATGATGGGCGTGTCCACGTGGAAGGCGTCGATCTGCCAGGACGTGTTCACATCCTCGGGATCGCGCGTGCGCCGGGACGGCACAATCGCGATGTCGTCGAATCCGTAGGCGCGCCGCCCACGCTTGCCGCGTCCGATCTCGATCTCATTAGCCACGTACCGAATCGTATCGGTACTGCATCATCGCCGTCGTCCTCTTCCAGTCTCCGATCCACCAGCGACGGCGGCTGTGACCCCTGGAACTCTGACCACCCTGGGGGTGGTGGGGTGCGTAGGGTGGTCGAAGTTTCGGTACTTTTTGCCCGACGGCGGCCCGACGGTGGCCGTGACTCCCGGAACTTTGACCACTCTGGGGGTGGGGTGGTGCGTAGGGTGGTCGAAGTTTCGGTGGTTGTGGCGTGGCGGCTGATCGAATCCGGTCCGGAAGTCCTGGCCCGACGGCGAGAGTGGCTGGGATACTGGAACCACCACATCTGCAATGGAGGACAAGTGACTGAATACCGCATTGAGCACGACACCATGGGTGAAGTTCGGGTCCCGAAGGACGCGCTGTACGCCGCCCAGACCCAGCGTGCCGTCGAGAACTTCCCGATCTCGGGCCGCGGGCTCTCCCCGCACCACATCGCCGCGCTCGGCCAGATCAAGCGCGCCGCCGCGATCGCCAACGCCGAACTCGGCGTGATCGATGAGGCCACCAGGGACGCGATCGTCTCGGCCTCCGAAGAGGTGATCGATGGAAAGCATGACGGCGAATTCCCCATCGACGTCTTCCAGACCGGTTCCGGCACCAGCTCGAACATGAACACCAACGAGGTGGTGGCCACGCTCGCCACCCGTGTGAAGGGTGACACCGTCCATCCCAATGACCACGTGAACGCCTCGCAGTCCTCCAACGATGTGTTCCCCTCGTCGATCCACATCGCCGCCTACCAGGCCGCGGTGGAAGAGCTCCTGCCGAAGCTCGACATCCTTGCCACGTCCCTCGAGGCGAAGGCCGAGGAGTGGAAGGACGTCGTCAAGTCCGGCCGCACCCACCTGATGGATGCGACCCCGATCATGCTCGGCCAGGAGTTCTCCGGCTACGCGACCCAGGTGCGCTACGGCATCGACCGTGTGAACGCCGCACTCCCGCGGCTCGCCGAACTGCCGCTTGGTGGGACCGCCGTGGGCACCGGCATCAACACGCCCGCCGGATTCTCGGCGCGCGTGATCGAGATCATCGCCGAGAACATGGGCATTCCGCTCGTGGAGGCGTCCAACCACTTCGAGGCGCAGGCCGCGCAGGATTCGCTCGTTGAGACGTCCGGTGCGCTGCGCACGATCGCGGTCTCGCTGGTGAAGATCGCCAACGATCTGCGCTGGATGGGTTCTGGCCCGCGCACCGGAATCGGCGAGATCGCGCTGCCCGATCTACAGCCCGGCTCCTCGATCATGCCGGGCAAG
>JAKDIE010000031.1 GCA_030450655.1 Ruaniaceae bacterium | reverse complement strand
CGGCGGGCGGGTGTGTCCCGGGGAGTCGCCCGCGCGATCACGCGGGGGCGTGGCGAGACCCACAGTCACTCCGGGACGCACCGGCGTAGTATCGGCGTCATGCCACAGCTCCGCTCACGCACCACGACTCATGGACGCAACATGGCCGGCGCCCGCGCCCTCTGGCGCGCTACTGGCCTCACGAACGAGGACTTCGGCAAGCCGATCGTGGCGATTGCCAACTCGTTCACCCAGTTCGTACCCGGCCACGTGCACCTCAAAGACATGGGCCAGCTCGTCGCCGGCGCCATCAAGGAGGCGGGCGGGATCGGCCGCGAGTTCAACACCATCGCCGTGGACGACGGCATCGCGATGGGCCACGACGGCATGCTCTACTCGCTTCCGAGCCGCGAGGTGATCGCGGATTCGGTGGAGTACATGGTCAACGCCCACCAGGCGGACGCCCTCGTCTGCATCTCGAACTGCGACAAGATCACCCCCGGAATGCTCCTCGCGGCGCTCCGCCTGAACATCCCCGCGGTGTTCGTCTCGGGCGGCCCGATGGAGGCTGGCAAGGCGATCATCGAGGAAGGCGGCACCGCCGTGACGCGCCTCGACCTCGTGGACGCGATGGTCAAGGCCGTGGATCCCACGGTCTCGGACGCCGAGATCCAGCGCATCGAGGAATCCGCGTGCCCCACGTGCGGCTCCTGCTCCGGCATGTTCACGGCGAACTCGATGAACTGCCTGCTCGAAGTGATCGGCCTCGCCCAGCCCGGAAACGGCTCCACGCTGGCTACCGCCTCCGCGCGCAAGGACCTCTTCGAGAATGCCGGGCGCCTGATCGTGGAGATCTCCAAGCAGTACTACTTCGACGACGACGCCTCAGTCCTGCCGCGCTCAATCGCCACCAAAGAGGCGTTCATGAACGCCATGCGCGTGGACGTCGCCATGGGCGGCTCCACCAACACCGTGCTGCACCTGCTCGCCGCGGCGCAGGAGGCGGAGGTCGATTTCGATCAGCGGGACATCGATCAGCTCTCGCGCATCACGCCCTGCATCTGCAAGGTGGCGCCGAACTCGCACGAGTTCTACATGGAGGACGTGCACCGCGCCGGCGGCATCCCCGCCATCATCGGCGAGCTCGATCGCGCCGGCCTGCTGGACCGCAACGTGCGCGCCGTGCACTCCCCGAGCCTCGACGAGTGGTTGCGCCGCTGGGATATCCGCGGCGAAGGCGCGGATCCCGAGGCCATTGAGCTGTTCCACGCCGCCCCGGGCGGGGTGCGCACCACGGAGGCGTTCTCGTCCACGAACCGCTGGGCGTCCCTGGACACGGACCCGCTCAAGGGCTGCATCCGCTCCGTCGAGAACGCGTATACGGCCGACGGCGGCCTCGCGGTCCTGTACGGAAACCTGGCCCCGGATGGGGCGATCGTGAAGACCGCAGGGGTGCCCGAGCACCAATGGGACTTCACCGGGCGCGCGAAGGTGTCCGAGTCTCAGGATGAGGCGGTCGAGATGATCCTGTCCGGCACAATCGAGGCGGGGGACGTCGTCGTCGTCCGTTACGAAGGGCCGAAGGGCGGGCCGGGGATGCAGGAGATGCTGTACCCCACCTCGTACCTGAAGGGCGTGGGGTTGGGCCCGAAGTGCGCGCTGATCACGGACGGCCGGTTCTCCGGGGGATCGTCCGGTCTCTCCGTGGGGCACGTCTCGCCGGAAGCCGCCGCGGGCGGGTTGATTGCGCTTGTGGAGGACGGCGACCTGATCCAGTTCTCGATCGCGCGCCGCTCTGTGGAGCTGCTCGTGGACGATGTGGAACTGGCCGAGCGGCGTGCGCACGCGGAGGAGCGCGGGTACACGCCGAAGTCCCGCGACCGCAAGGTCTCGGCGGCGCTGCGCATCTTCGCGCAATTCGCCCAATCCGCAGACAAGGGCGCGGCACGAAAGGTCCCCGAGTAGCCGACGCCAGATCCCTCGGCACGGCACGGGGCGGAGGTTCCCCTCGTCTTGGGTCTGGCCGCTGGCATCCGGGCCGAAGACTACCTGCGGTCAGTATCGCGGAGCGGGCTCCCGCTCGTCGTCATTCTGTGCGGAGCCGCTGGACCCAGTCGCCTCGGTTGGGTGAGGACCTTGAGCCTGGGTTCAGCGACTACGGCTACGCCTCCGCGCAGAATGACAATGGGAGGGTGTCCGCCGGGCGAGAGTGCAAGCGGGGCCGGCGGGGCTGGATGCCCCGCCGCGCTACCCCACGATGTACGTGAGTTTGCGCTCTCCCGTGTAGATCTGCTGCGGGCGGATGATGCGCTGCTCGGGATCCGAGACCTGCTCCTCCCACTGCGCGAGCCAGCCGGCGGTGCGCGGAACGGCGAACATCACGGTGAACATCTCCGGCGGCAGGCCGAGCGCCTCGTAGATGAGCCCCGAGTAGAAGTCCACGTTCGGGTAGAGCTTGCGCGAGATGAAGTACTCGTCGTCCAGCGCGATTCTCTCGAGTTCCACGGCAATCCGGAGCAGCGGGTTCACGCCGGTGACCTCGAAGACGTCGTCCGCCGCCGCCTTGATGACCTTCGCCCGCGGATCGTAGTTCTTGTAGACGCGGTGGCCGAACCCCATGAGCCGGCCCTTCCCGTTCTTCACGCCCTCGATGAACTCGGGGACGCGGTCCACCGAGCCAATCTCCCGCAGCATCTTCAGCACTGCCTCGTTCGCGCCACCGTGCGCGGGCCCAAACAGGGCGCCGATTCCGGCCCCAATCGAGGTGTACGGGTCGTTACCGGCGCTCGCAACTGTCCGCACCGCCGTCGTCGAACAGTTCTGCTCGTGATCCGCGTGCAGGATGAAGAGCACCTCCACGGCCCGCACCAGCCGCGGATCCGCCGCGAACCTGCTCTGCTGCTGCTTGAACATCATCGCCAGGAAGTTCTCCACGAAACCCAGATCGTCGGTGGGCTGGACGTACTCGCGGCCGAGCGAGTGGCGGTACGCGTACGCGGCGATCGTGGGCATCTTCGCGAGTAGGCGCACCACGTTCTGGAAGCGGATATCGGCGTTATCGATGTTCCGCGAGTCCGGGTAGAAGGACATGAGCGACGCCACGGCGGCCATCAGCTTGGACATCGGGTGGGCGTCGTAGCGGAAGGACTTGATGATGTCCTTCACGTTCTCGTGGATGAGGCGGTGGTGGTTCACGTCGTCGAGCCACGAATCGAGTTCATCCCCCACAGCCACGCGCCCGCCGAGAAGCAGGTACGCGGTCTCAAGGTAGGTCGAGTCCGCCGCCAGCTGCTCAATGGGGTAGCCGCGATACTCGAGGATCCCCGCATCGCCGTCGATGTACGTGATCGATGAGCGGCAGGCCGCCGTGTTCACGAAGCCCGGATCGTAGGTCATGAGCGGGCCGCGATCCGTGGGGAACTGCTTCAACTCCGTTGCACGGATCGTGCCATCGGTGACGGGTAGTTCTGCGGAGGCGTCGCCCAGCCGGGCCTCAAATGAAGTCATGGTAAAGAATTTACTCCTTCGCGGAGCTTTCGTAACCAAAACCGTCCGAGACACCCATCACGCCGAAACCCTGCCGCATCGCGCGCAGCCTCGATAGTGTCGAAGCATGAGCGAACACGCACTGGCCCTAGCACGAGAGAAGATGACTGCCGCCGGAGCCTCCGCCCCCGCACGCGAGGTCTTCGAGTACAACTTCCGCGCGCTCGCCGATGGCGAGACCGGCGAGATCCCAGAGGACTCGATCGAACCGATCCGGGAGCTGGACAGGCTCGAGGACGTCCTGCCCGACGACGACGCCGCCCGCAGCGCTCTCGCCGTCACCGCGATCATCAAACTGAACGGCGGCCTCGGCACATCGATGGGAATGCGCCGCGCCAAATCCTTGCTCAGGGTGCGGGACGGCAAGAGCTTCCTTGAGCTCACGCTCGATCAGATCCGCGCCGCCCGCGCCCGGTACGGCGCACGACTCCCGTTCGTCCTGATGAACTCGTTTGCCACCGCGAAGGACACGAGAGCCGCCCTCGCCGCCCACTCAGACATCGCCGTCGAGGGGATTCCCGCCGATTTTATGCAATCGGCCGTCCCCAAGATCCTCGCCGATACCCTCGCTCCTGTGGAGTGGCCTGCGGCCCCCGAACTCGAGTGGTGCCCGCCCGGCCACGGGGATCTGTACCCGTCGCTGCTCGGATCCGGGGTGCTGGACGCGCTCATCGACGCGGGCTTCCGGTACGCATACGTCTCGAACTCGGACAATCTGGGGGCGGCGCCGTCGGCCGAAATCGCAGGCTGGTTCGCCGCCACGGGCGCGCCGTTCGCGATGGAGGTGTGCCGGCGCACGGAGATGGACAAGAAGGGCGGGCATCTGGCGCTGCGGCGCTTCGACAAGCGGATCGTGCTGCGCGAGGTGGCGCAGACCTCCGATGAGGACCTGCCGCTCTTCACGGACATTTCGCGCCACCGTTACTTCAACACGAACACGATCTGGTTCGATCTGGTGGTGCTGCGCGAGGCGCTCCTTGAACGTGGTGGCGTGCTCGGCCTGCCACTCATCCGCAACGAGAAGACCGTGGACCCGCGCGATCCGAACTCCCCGCGCGTGGTGCAACTCGAGACCGCGATGGGTGCCGCCGTCGAAGTGTTTGAGGGTGCGCGTGCCATCGAGGTGCCGCGTTCGCGATTCCTGCCCGTGAAGTCCACGTCCGATCTGCTCCTGGTGCGCTCGGACGCCTTCGAGATGGACGAGGATTCGCACCTCATCCCCGTGGCCTCGCCCGTGGTGACGCTCGCGCCGGGACCGTACCGGCGGATCGCGGATTTCGATGCGCATTTCCCCGACGGCGCCCCCTCCTTGCGGGATGCCGTCGCCTTCACGGTCCAAGGCGATTGGATGTTCGGGGGAGGAGTGCGAGTCCTCGGCGCCGTGACGCTCGGCCCCGAGGGCGGCACCATCGCGCCCGGCGCGGAGCTTAGGTCCACGTTCTCCGCCGGCTGAGCGAATAGGGCCGGCTACTCGGGCGCGTGGTCGTCGAGGCTCCGGGTATCCGGGGCGTGCGCGTGGAGCGCGCCGAGCCCGTACGCCAGCGCGAGGTTTGCGTCCGTCAGCACGGATCCAGGAGGCCCGGCGGCCACCACTCGCCCACCCATCAGGATCACGTAATCTGCGGCACGCGCCTCATCGAGATCGTGGGTGGTGAGGATCACCGAGTGCCCGTTCTCGTGTTCGGAGTGGATGAGCTCGTCGATTGTGCGGGCGGTGACGATGTCGAGGCCCGTGAGCGGCTCGTCCAGCAGCAGCAGCTCGTGCTCCTGCGCGATGCCTTGCGCCACGTACACGCGCTGGCGCTGCCCACCGGAGAGTTCCCACAGGTGGCGATCGGCGAGGTCCGTGATGCGCATCCGCTCCATCGCCCGCTTCACGCGGCGCTGGTCCTTGTCTCCAAAGCGCCGGAACCATCCCACGGAGGCATAGCGCCCCATGGCCACGGTCTCGCGCACGGTGATCGGGACTCCCCGTGGGATCGCCACCGTTTGCATCACGTAACTCACCCGCCGGATCTGCCGCCCGGGAGGCGCGCCGAGAACCTCAAGCGAACCAGCCCGGGGCTTCACGATCCCCGCGAGCGCGTGCAGCACGGTGGACTTCCCGGAGCCGTTCGGCCCGATGATCGCGGTCACGGAGCCCACCGGGACCTCGAACTCGCCATCGGCCACGGCGATCGAATCCCCATAGCCGAGAACGAGCCCGGCGGCGCGCGCCAGAATCTCGCTCACGCCGTCACCACCTTCTGCTGGCGGCGGCGCCGCACCTGCGTCACTGAGAGCACCGCGAAGAACACGAGAATCGGCAGCAGCGCCATGGTTGCGCTGCCGGCGGTCCCGAGGTGGTAGCTCAGCACGAGGCCCGCGAACACCGAGACGATCGAGATCAGAAAAGAGTAGACGAACATCCGCGGCACAGTGCGCGCCAGAAGCGAGGCGGTGGCGGGCGGCCCCACCAGCAGGCCAAACACCAGCATCGTCCCCACCGAACTAAACGAGCCAATCACCGAGATCGCGATCAGCGCGAGCAGTAGCCCGTGTGCGAGCCCCGGGCTCAGCCCGAGCGTCCGCGATTTCTCGGCGGAAAAGGACAGCGCGAGTAGCGGCCGGTACAGCACCAATGACCCCGCGACCACAACGATCGCCACCACACTCATCGCGATCAGGTCCGGCGTGGTGATGCCGAGGACGTCGCCAAACAGGATCGATGTGAGAGATCCGGCGTATCCCGAGGAGCGCGAGATGATCACCACGCCGAGCGCCATCATCCCCACGAAAAGGAGGCCGATCCCCGTGTCCTCAGTGAGCGCCGTCTGCCGGTGCACGTACGAGATGAGGAGCACCATCACAGCGGCGGCGAGCGCTGCCCCGAGGTACGGCGAGAAGCCGAACACCACCGAGGCCGCGATGCCCGGCATCACGCCGTGCACGAACGCATCGCCAAAGAAGGTCATGCCGCGCAGCACGATCCACACGCCCACGATGGAGGTCATCGCGGCCGCCAGCAGGCCGCCCACCAGGGCGCGCTGCTGGAAGCCCAAGAGAAAGGGCTCGATGATCCACTCCACGGTGCCTACCCTATTCCCGCTCAGTGCGAGTTCAGTGACGACAGTGCCTCGGCGACCAGCTCGGCGTTCGAGCGCATCATGTCCTGGTAGCTCTCGGCACCGGAACCCTCGGGCCCAAGGGACTCGGTGAAGAGCGAGACCACCTGGACGTCGAAGCCCACCTCGGCCGCAACAGCATCGGCGAGGGCGGTGGGGGAGGCAACGTTGGTGAAGATCGCTGGAATCTGAAGTTCCTCGATCGTGTGGATGAGCTCAGCGAGATCCGCGGAAGAGGCCTCGGCGTCCGTGCTCGCACTCGGGACCACGGCACCCACCATCTCGAAGCCGTAACGGTTGGCGAAGTAGCCGAACGCGCGGTGGTCCGTGACGAGCTTCCGGTTCTCCGTGGGGATGATCGCGAGGGTCTCCTCGATCTCCTGATCGAGCGTGCGTAGCTCCTGCTCGATTTCGGTGCCGCATGCTGCGAAGTCCGCGTTACCGGTCTGCTCGGCGAGTTCGTCGCCGATGATGCCGGCGGCCGTGGCCATCCGCGAGACGTCGAGCCACCAGTGCGGGTCGAGGTCGCCGTCGTGATCGTGGTCCTCGTGCTCGTCAGTGGCATGCTCGTCAGTGGCATGCTCGTCAGCGGCGTGGTCCTCAGCGGCGTGGTCCTCGTGGCCGTCGCCGTCATGATCGTGGTCGTCGGAGCCGCCCGTTTCATCGAAGGTCAATGGTTCGATGAGCGGGCCGATCTCGAGGACCTGCGCGCCGTCGGCCTCGGCCGCAGCGACTGCCGAGAGCAACGATTCCTCGAGCCCGAGCCCACTGATGACGACGAGTGGCGCGTTCACCATCGCCGCCACCTGCTCGGAGGAGGGTTGGAAGGAGTGTGGATCGTCACCGATCCCCATGATCGTCGCGGCGGTCCCGCCACCGCACTGCGCGATCTGACCCACGATGCTCCCAAGCGGCGTCGTGGTGGTCATGGCGACCAGTTCACCGGGCGTGGGCGCGCCGCCCTCGGTGGCGCTCTCCTCCGCGGTGCTCCCCTCTGCGGGCGGCGTGGCGCCTGGTGTGAGGTCGTCCGTGAGCGAGCATCCCGCCAGCGCGAGCGCGGCCGCGCCGCAGAGGAGGAGTGAACGGGACAATCTGCGCATGCGGCTTCCTTCTGCTATTGATAACGATTGTCAATAGCATATACCGACGTACGGTGCGCGTGGGACCTTTGCCCCCGTTGTGCGCCAGAACACAGCCGTAGTCTGGATCGCGTTCGCCTAAAACTGAGGAACGTCAATGTTGCCCTTCACCCAGGCCCCGAGTGCCATCCGGCCATTCGCTTCGGAGGCCAATCTGGAGCTCCCAGATCTCTCCATCTTCTCCGCGCTCGGATTCAGCGGCCGCACGATCCTGGCCCTCGGCCTGATCGTCTGCGTGGCTGGCCTCGCTTTCGGTTTCCACTCATACCGTCAGATCAACAACCTCCCGGTGCATCGCTCGATGCGTGAAATCTCCGAGCTCATCTACTCCACGTGCAAGGCGTATCTGCTGCAGCAGGGCAAGTTCCTGATGCTGCTGTGGGTCTTCATCGCCGCCGTCATCGTGGTCTACTTCAAGTTCCTGCTCGATTTCTCCTGGGGTCGCATGGGGATCATCGTGGGCTTCTCGCTCCTCGGCATGGCCGGCTCCTACGCGGTGGCCTGGTACGGCATCCGCATCAACACCTTCGCGAACTCTCGCACCGCATTCGCGGCACTGCGCGGCAAGCCGTGGCCCGTGTACGCCACCCCGATGAAGTCCGGCATGTCGATCGGCATGGTCCTCATCTCCGTGGAGCTTGCGATCATGCTGCTGATTCTGCTCGTGGTGCCCGGGAACCTCGCGGGAGCATGCTTTATCGGTTTCGCGATCGGCGAGTCCCTTGGTGCGTCCGCGCTGCGCATCGCGGGTGGAATCTTCACCAAGATCGCCGATATCGGCTCGGACCTGATGAAGATCGTCTTCAAGATCAAGGAAGACGACGCCCGCAACCCCGGCGTGATCGCGGACTGCACGGGTGATAACGCAGGCGATTCGGTGGGCCCCTCGGCGGATGGCTTCGAGACCTACGGCGTGACCGGCGTGGCCATCGTGACGTTCGTGATCCTCGCCGTCGCGAGTCCCGCCATTCAGGCGCAACTCCTGGTGTGGGTGTTCGCGGTACGCGCGATCATGGTGATCGCCTCGGCGCTCTCCTACCATCTGAACGATCTGGCGGCGCACCGGAAGTACGGCGATGCAGAGAAGATGAACTTCGAGGCGCCGCTCTCCTCCCTCGTGTGGGTCACATCGGCCGTCTCTATCGTGCTGACCTTTGCCTCGTCTTACGTCCTTCTCCTGTCCCTGCCGGGAACGAGCCACCTGTGGTGGCAGCTCGCCCTGATCGTCTCGTGTGGAACGGTCGCCGGCGCGCTCATCCCAGAACTGGTGAAGGTCTTCACGTCCACGAAGGCACGCCACACCCGCGAGGTCGTGACGTCCTCGCGCCAGGGCGGGGCGAGCCTCAACATTCTTTCCGGCCTCGTTGCCGGAAACTTCTCGGCGTTCTGGCTGGGCCTGGCGATCATCGCTCTGATGACGGTCGCGTACAAGATCGCGGAGATGAACCTCGGCGAGATCATGCTCGCCCCGGCCGTGTTCGCGTTCGGCCTGGTGGCATTCGGGTTCCTCGGAATGGGACCCGTCACGATCGCCGTGGATTCCTACGGCCCCGTCACGGATAACGCCCAGAGCGTCTACGAGCTGTCCCAGATCGAGGACATCCCGGCCATCGAGCAGGAGATCGAGCGCGAGTTTGGCTTTACCCCGCAGTTCGAAAAGGCGAAGTTGATGCTCGAAGAGAACGACGGCGCCGGAAACACCTTCAAAGCCACAGCTAAGCCCGTGCTCATTGGCACGGCAGTGGTGGGTGCAACCACCATGATCTTCTCGATCATCATGGCGCTGACCGACGGGCTCTCGCATGACATCGAGAAGCTCTCGATCATGCACGCCCCGTTCCTGCTCGGGATCGTCATGGGTGGCGCGATCATCTACTGGTTCTCCGGAGGAACGATTCAGGCGGTGACCACGGGCGCGTACCGAGCGGTGGAGTTCATTAAAGACAACATCAAGCTCACCGGCGATGCAACGCGCGCCTCCGAGGAGGACTCGATGAAGGTGGTCGAGATCTGCACGCATTACGCGCAGCGCGGCATGCTAAACCTGTTCCTTGGCATCTTCTTCACTACGCTGGCGTTCGCGT
>JAKDIE010000275.1 GCA_030450655.1 Ruaniaceae bacterium | reverse complement strand
AGCCCACCTCCTCGTTCGATTCGCGCAGGGCCGCGGTGACCACGTCCTCGCCCGCTTCGAGCATCCCTCCGGGCAGCGACATCTGATTCGGGTGATCGCGCAGGCTCGCCGATCTCCGCGTCAGCACGATGTCCGGTTCGGCGCCCTCGGTCAGCAGCACCGCCACGGCGGCGCGGCGGAGCGCATCGGTGTGGATGACGTCGTCGGGCTGAATGAGTGCCTCCGCGAGCCGGCCAAATTCCATCCTTCTAGTATCGCCGCAGGGTGGGGGAGAATGGGGGCGTGGAGATTTCTGCCAAGACCGAGTACGCCGTGCGAGCGATGTTGCAACTGTCGGACGCCGCGCAGGGGACGCTGGTGACCACCGAGAACCTCGCCACCGCGCAGGGCCTTCCGCGGAAATTCCTCGAATCGATCCTTGCCGAACTGCGCCGCGCGGGCCTCGTGATGAGCACGCAGGGGCCACGCGGGGGGTACTGCCTGGCGCGGCCCGCCTCCGAGATCGCCGTGGGGGACGTGTTTCGCGCCGTGGATGGGCCGCTTGCCGAGGTGCGCGGCCGCCGCCCGCAGGACACCACGTACGACGGCGTTGCGCACCACCTTCCCGTGCTGTGGGTAGCGGTGCGATCCAGCCTCCGTCACGTCCTGGACGGCACCTCGCTCGCGCAGTTGCGGTCGGGCGATCTGCCCGCTTCCGTCCAGGAGCTCGCCGATATCCACGACGCCTGGGATAACCGCTAATCCGGGAATAGTCGCGTCGCCTCCAATGTTGAGTGAGACAGACTCAAGTTCGCCATTCCGAGTTTGCATCGAGCGGGCACGAAGGGTAAGACTTGAGTGGTACAGACTCAAGACTGGCCGGAGCAGAGAGCCCGGCCGAAGGAAATAGGAGACACACATGGCACGAGCGGTCGGAATCGACCTCGGCACCACCAACTCGGTTGTTGCCGTCCTCGAAGGTGGGGAGCCCACCGTCATTGCAAATGCTGAAGGTTCGCGCACCACCCCGTCGGTAGTCGCGTTCAGCAAGTCCGGAGAGGTGCTGGTCGGCGAGATCGCCAAGCGTCAGGCGGTCACGAACGTGGACCACACCATTTCGTCCGTCAAGCGTCACGTAGGCACCGATTGGACCGCGGACATCGACGGCAAGGACTACACCCCCCAAGAGATCAGTGCTCGCATCCTCGGCAAGTTGAAGACGGACGCCGAAGCCTACCTGGGCGAGCCGGTGACGGACGCAGTCGTCACGGTTCCCGCGTACTTCAACGACGCACAGCGCCAGGCCACGAAGGACGCCGGCCAGATCGCCGGCCTCAACGTGCTGCGCATCATCAACGAGCCCACCGCGGCCGCGCTCGCGTACGGCCTGGAGAAGGGCAAGGAGGACGAGCTCATCCTGGTCTTCGACCTCGGTGGCGGTACGTTTGACGTCTCGCTGCTCGAAGTTGGAAAGGACGACGACGGCTTCTCCACCATCCAGGTCAAGGCCACCAACGGCGATAACAAGCTGGGTGGAGACGACTGGGACCAGCGCGTGGTCGACTGGCTGGTCACGCAGGTCAAGAACAAGGAAGGCGTGGACCTCACTAAGGACAAGAAGGCCATCCAGCGCCTCCGCGAGGCCTCCGAGCAGGCGAAGAAGGAACTGTCCTCGGCGATGGCAACCACCATTTCGCTGCAGTACCTCTCGATGAGCGAGAACGGCCCCATCCACCTGGACGAGCGCCTCACGCGCGCCCAGTTCGAGGAGATGACGAAGGACCTGCTCGAGCGTGTCAAGACCCCGTTCAACAACGTGATCCGCGATGCCGGAATCAAACTGTCCGAGATTGACCACGTGGTGCTCGTGGGTGGTTCCACCCGCATGCCCGCCGTGACCGAGGTCGTGAAGGGACTGACTGGCGGCCGCGAGCCCAACAAGGGCGTGAACCCGGATGAGGTCGTCGCCGTTGGCGCCGCGCTTCAGGCCGGCGTCCTCAAGGGTGACCGTAAGGACGTGCTCCTGATCGACGTGACCCCCCTGAGCCTCGGCATTGAGACCAAGGGTGGCGTGATGACCAAGCTGATCGAGCGCAACACGGCGATTCCCACGAAGCGTTCGGAGATCTTCTCCACCGCTGAGGACAACCAGCCTTCCGTGCTGATCCAGGTGTACCAGGGCGAGCGCGAGTTCGCGCGGGACAACAAGGCGCTTGGCACGTTCGAGCTCACCGGCATCGCCCCGGCCCCGCGTGGGCTGCCGCAGATCGAGGTCGCCTTCGACATCGACGCGAACGGCATCGTGCACGTCTCCGCGAAGGATCGTGGCACGGGCAAGGAGCAGTCGATGACCATCACCGGCGGCTCGGCGCTGCCGAAGGACGAGATCGATCGCATGGTGAAGGAAGCCGAGTCTCACGCCGCGGAGGACAAGTCCCGTCGCGAGGCCGCCGAGACCCGCAACCAGGCCGAGCAGGCCGCCTACTCCACGGAGAAGGTCCTGAAGGAGAACGAGGACAAGCTCCCTGCGGACGTCACGTCCGAGGTGTCCGAGGCGATCGAGAAGCTCAAGACCGAACTGAAGGGCGATAACGACGGCGCCATCAAGGCCGCCTTCGAGGACCTCACGGAGAAGTCGCAGAAGATCGGCCAGGCGCTCTACGCAGCGGATCAGGCCGCCGAGGCGCAGCCCGCCGATTCGCAGGCTCCGGCCGACGACGACGACGTGGTTGACGCTGAGATCGTTGACGAGGATGAGGGCAAGTGACGAACGAAGAACCGATCATCCGGGACAACCGGAAGCTCGATTCGACGGGCGCGGCGCCGGGGCAGGGCCCCCCCCCCCCCGCCCCCCGCCCATACACCGCCAACTCACCCAAGGCGCCCGCGG